>JBCCIH010000020.1 GCA_039028315.1 Thermodesulfobacteriota bacterium
GTTCCTCCAATTACTGAAGCCACTCTATCCTGGAAAGCCTTGTTTCCGCATCGTATCTTCCTGAACTTCTCCTCGCCGGGATTACATAGCAAGTTGTCTATATACTTACACAGAGTTTCTATAAACACATTCACTTTGTATTCAGTAAACGAAGGCTCTTGCTGGGGCATTCTATAGGGCATAGGCGCTGCAATAGGAGATCCTGTGGGTGCGCCTTTTGCAGGCAGGAAATGATCGATATTCTCTAATATATGCTTTTGAAGCTGATCAAAATAATCAATTACATCAGGAAATCCTTTATATTTCTCTCTGATTATATCTATAAGATCACGTACTGAAAAAAGAGCTACCTTTTTTTCAAGCTCCTTTACTTTTTCAGTAGCCTCTCTCTCTAGCTTTCTAGCTTCTTTTAGTACTTCTGCAACCTCATTATCAACGTTCTCTTTCTTGTCTTTTATCTTTTCTTTGGTCTCTTCATCAAGAGCATTGTAATTTTCCTGTGTTACGGCCTGCCCCTCTATAAGAGGTACTGTAATAATCCCAGTTGGTGAGAACTGAACTTGAATATCGCTAGCAAGAGCTTTTTTCTGAAGATCATCAAAGAGAACGTTCTTATCTCTTTGAAATTTGTTCATTGTATCTTCCTTCTGCTCTTCAAACTCTTTACTTTCAAAAGCCCTTGGGATATCCATCTTAAGGTCCTGAAGGAAATCTTCCATATCTGTTTTCAGCACCTTTCCCCTTCCTGTGGGAAGCTCAATAGCTCTTGGCTCGCTAGGTACCTGAAAATTAAATACGTAGCACCAGTCAGGGGGAGTGGATTTATCTTTAGCTACTGATGCGAGTATGTTTTCGATCGTCGTAGTTTTTCCAACACCTGTTGGACCGGCCAAGTACAGGTTGTATCCGCCAAAATCCATTCCCAGGCCAAAGTGAATGGCCTCAACAGCTCTTTTTTGCCCGATATATTCTGTGCAAGGTTTCAGATCGTCAGTGGTTTTAAATTTAAGTGCTCTTAGGTCGCAGGTCTTATAGACTTGAGCAGGCTTTAGTTCTCTTACTTTTCTCATAGGACATTACTCTCTTAACTACTGCATTTGGGATATTGGTTAAAATAAAAATACTACACTCTAATAAAAAATGCTATTCTGAAAATAATATAATTGTTAAGGTAAAATATTATGTTAGAGAATCTATTTTTGATTGAATAGGAGAGAGATATGAGAGCAACGGTATATCATGGATTAAAAAGTGTAAGTGTTGAAGATGTTCCCGATCCAGTTATTGAAAGTCCGACCGATGTAATTGTGAAAGTTACAAAGGGTGCGATTTGCGGGTCAGATTTGCATATATACAGAGGCCATTTCCCTCTTAATGATGGTGATACTGTCGGACATGAGTTTGTAGGCAGAGTTGTAGAAGTGGGTGATGGCGTTACTACTCTTAAGAAAGGAGATAAGGTGATTGGCCCATTTTGGGTAAGCTGCGGCGATTGTCATTACTGCGGAAAAGACCTCCATACATCGTGTATGCAAGGAGGCTGCTTTGGGTTTGGAGACATACTTGGAGGACATGCAGGGTGTCAGGCCGAATACATAAAAGTATCACATGCAGACGGTACATTGGTAAAAGCTCCCGAGAGTCTTTCGGATGATAGTCATGATGAAAAAACCCTGTTTTTAGGTGATAACATTTCAACAGGTTATCATGGGGCTAAAAATGGAAATATTCAGCCGGGCGATGTTGTAGCTATTTATGGAGACGGCGCTGTAGGCTTATTTGCAACATATGCTGCAACAATCTTTGATCCTTCACACGTTATAACAATTGGTCATCACGACTATAGACTCGATATAGCTAAAAAATACGGCGCTACCACTGTAATAAATTCTAAGAATGAAGACCCTAAAGAGATAATTGATGAAATAACTGATGGCCATGGAGCTAACGTCGTTATTGAGTGTGTTGGCAATACGGACTCATTACAATCATCACTTGAGATGTCCCGCCCTGGAGGCACAATCTCAATCACTGGGCTTTTCTGGGAGCCGTTTCCTTTGAACATGACTGATTTCTTCTTGAGAAATCTAAACTTAAGGGGGGGCGTTGCACCTTCTAGGTGTTACATTCCAGATCTTCTACCGCATGTAGAAGATGGCAGGTTAGACCCGACCCATGTTATTTCACATAGACTGCCGCTTGATGAATGCGCAAGGGGATATGAGCTGATGGATCAGAGAATAGATAATGCAATTAAAGTAGTAATTGAGCCATAAAACTTTTAATTTATTTAGCTAGGACTCGCTGCGATTATGAAATTGCATAGAGTCCTAGTGGTTTTTTCGGTGTTTATTATAGATATTATGAACCCAATTGATTGAAGGACGGTTCTGCCAGTCTCGAACATCCTGAGCCATTAATTTAGGTAGAGTGTCCATTTTGTAAACTGGGTGCTCAGCAGGAATTGTAATAGGTGCGAGCAAGCTGGCTGCAGTTATATCAGCTCGTGAGAATTTATCTCCTATAAGGTAGGGTCTTCCGTCAGATAACATCTTATCCATCCAATTAAGTTCCCCTAAGATGATCTCTCTAGATTCAAGACGCTGTTGTTTGCCTAAATCCATAAACTCAATCATTCTTTTTTGAATCATACCCCAAGCTAGATAAAACATTATTTTATTCAAGAGTGACAAATCCTTAATGTATTCTGATCTAACTTGGTCCGGGTATTCTACGAGTATTTCCGAGTAGAAGTATCTGCGTATATGTACACCTAGGATATTGTCTAAGCGCTTTTCAATTGTTAGACAGTCTTTCATATCTACCGGAGTTAGTGAACTAGGGCTCATTTTTGATATCTCCTCTGCCCAGTCAAAAATTTTATCAGATCCCTGAATGACTTCTCCGTCTACTACCAGTATGGGCAGCGATGTGGCTGAGGCGCCAAGTTTTTTAGCTGTTTGCATATGCATACCGGGAGCTAGATAACGAATCTCATGATCGATATCATGAAACTCAAGGGTCCAGCGGGCCTTCTCGCAGAAATGCGAAATAGAAAGAACATATAGGATAGGTTTAGTAATATTTATACCCCTTTTTTGTTGTTAAAGATTGTGCGCAATTAAAAACATAGAATTAACATAATATATTAAACCTAACTGATGCTCTTTAAAATATTGCTATTTTGATTAAGATTATTGCTTCAAACTTTATGAACCTGCTGTGGACGGAAATAATGATTCGTAGAAAAGCTCAATTTGTATATGCCGTATTAATCTTATTGGCGCTCTCATGTGCTGGACCATCTGCAAATAAAACTGCGGTAGATAAAAAGGGCGGACTCTTCCCTGTAGCTGTTGATAATAAATGGGGATTTATTAACAGACAGGGCGAGGTTGTTATACCACTTAAATATGAAGGAGCGGTGGACTTTACTGAGGGCAGGGCGCTCATTAAGAAAGACGGCAAATGGGGATATATAAATCAGTGGGATATTCTTATAATTAGTCCCCAATTTGAAGAAGCTCGTAAATTCTCAGATGGTTACGCGCAGGTAAAAGTAGACGGAGCTTATGGTTATATAAACAGTGTCGGCAAAGTGGTCATAGAGCCTATGTATGAAAATGCAAATCCATTTTCGGAAGGTTTAGCAAGCGTTAAGTACAATGGTCAGTGGGGCTATATAAATAAAGAGGGACAGACTGTTGTAGAGCCTACATATGAAAACGCCTTTGGCTTTTCAGAGGGCCGTGCGCTAGTTATGCAGGATTCAATGGGCGGATATATTAAGAAAAGCGGCAAGGTCTTTATCAAACCTAAATTCCCATATGCCGAAGGGTATTCAGAAGGGTTGGCTTGCGTGCAAACAGACGGAAGATATGTATACATAAATAGACTAGGTGAAGTTGAACTTAAGACCAAATTCGAAACTGCCAGGCATTTCTCTGAAAACGCGGCAGCGGTTTCTAAAGACGGAAAGTTTGGGTTTATAAATAAAACGGGCTTGTTAATAGTGCAGCCGGAATTTGACCAAGTTGGCGATTTCTCTGAAGGTCTTGCTACGTTTAGGATCGGCAATAAATGGGGCTATCTCAACAAAAGGGGCGAGATTGTGATCGATCCCCAATATGAGAGCGCAGTCAGCTTTTCAGGTGGCCTCGCAATTGTAGAGCTTGGAGGCGGCAAGTGGGCTTATATTGATAAAAACGGGAATTATGTCTGGAAGTCTTTTGAATAAAAAGGGAGCATGAGCTCCCCTTTCTTTACTCTATTTTTAAACTCTTATTTTTCTTCTTCTGACTGTTATAAATCCAATTATTCCTAATAGAGCTGCAGCAGAAATAAGACCCCACTGAGAAAGCGTAGGTACATTTCTCTCTATTGGTTTAAATGCAACTCCTGTTGGATCTCCTCCTGTCGGACCCTGGGCAGGATTTCCAAAATCACTAACTAAAATTCTGTTTCCAGTGGTCATATCAACTAGGAATAGACCACCGTCATTGCCTGATCCTGCATTTTTATCTGCAACAAGAGGTTGTCCGAAACCATCTGTAGCTACGCCTTCAGGCTCGCCCCCCAGGGGACCTTGTGCGGAATTGGTGAAGTTACTTAAAAGAGTTCTATTGCCAGTAGACAAATTCACCAGGAAAAGGGCTCCATCCCCGGGATCACCTCCGGCATCTTCATCTGCTACAAATGCATTCCCCAAGCCGTCTAAAGCAATACCAAATGGGTTAGGTCCGGTAGGGCCTTGTGCAGGATCGTTGAAGATGCTAATAATTTCTCTATCACCAGAAGTTAAATCCACAAGGAATAAAATACCGTTAATAGATCCTGGTCCATCTTTATCAGTTACGTAAGCTCCACCTGCACCATCTAATGTCAGGTTTACGGGAGTTTGGCCTATTGGTCCTTGGACCGGGTCGCCAAAGTCGCTTACAATTTCTCTATCACCAGTAGCTAGATCCACATGAAATAGTGCGCCGTTTGAGTCAGTGCCCGCGGCTCCATCAACAATATATGCCGTCTCATCGCCGTCTAATGCTATACCACTTGGCAGCTCTCCAGTCGGGCCTTGTGAAGGGTCATCGAAATCGCTAATTATTATTCTCTCACCAGTTCTCAAATTAACATGAAATAACAGACCTGATCCTGATTCTCCGCTTTCATCAACTACGTAGGCATTACTAAAGTCTTGAGATAGTGCTACACCTACCGGATCATTCCCTATTGGGCCCTGCGCGGGATCACCGAAGTCGGTTACCAAAATTCTCTCACCATTTCTTATGTTAACAATGAAAAGTGCTCCATCATTATCTGTGCCTGCACTATCATCTGCAACTACTGCCAGTCCATCACGTATTAATTCTGCTTGTGCTGATACGCTTAATGATAATAGTAAAAAAGTCTGAATTATAAAAATAGAAAGAAAAGATTTTAGATTTATCATGATACGTCGCCCTCCTATACTCTAGGGCTTAATATATCACATTATAAATTGTTGTTCCATATAAATATTTAGTCTGTTTTAGACTTGAGAAGTTAATGAAACAGCTTTTTTTGCTTGAGTTTAGAGGATATAGATTCACCGTGAGCTTTAGCCTTTTTCTTCCCTATGAGCCAAGCTGTGGATAAGAGAATTAGTAGCATCCCAATAACTGTGGTTGGACTAAAGACGTATTGCCAGATAAGTAGGTCATAAACTGCCGAAAAGCCAACTTTAATGAAACTGGCTGAGGCAACGCTGGGCGCCTCTCCTACGGAAAATGCTTTTGTCATAGCGAGTTGGCCGATTGTTCCAAACACACCAACTCCTAACAGCATAAAGATTACATTTGCGCTGTTAAAGACAGACAGATCTACTTCGCCTCTTACTGTAAAGATTGTGATCAATGTAATTACCGTAGCAGTGCCTGAGAAATGGGTTACTATCACGCGCGGGTCTAAGTTTCTTAGTTTCCGTAGGCATATCATAACAACAGCTCCGCCAAAGGCTGCGTAAATAGCCATAATGCTTGCAAAATTTTGCTCTACTATTCTTGGGTGTTCTACAAGAATCACGCCTATCATACCAAATACAATAGAAAGCCAGATCTTTTTGCCGGTTGATTCTCCAAGGAAATATCCGGCCACCAAAGCGACCCATATAGGTCTTGTTTCTGTAATAATTGCAATCTCGGATATCGGAAGCTTTGTAAGTGCGTAAAAAGTTGCAAGCATAGCTGAGCTGCCAACAAAACTCCTTAGCCAAAGCGTTTTATTCTTAAAAACAAAGGGATTAATTCCTGCTGCCCTTGCAAGCCCTAAGGCAATCACAAAAGAAATTAACATTCTAAAAAATGCTATCAAGAGCCAATCGCAGTGCTTACCAAGCTCATGTGTAAGGGCGCCCATGGTGGCGAAGGCAAAACCTCCAAACACCATCCATAAAACTCCTTTATTGTTTGCTGTAAATTGAAAGCGCGAAGCTATGCTTTTATTCCCCATAGTGATTAATGATTCCCGATAGCTCTTTATTTTCCCTTCAGGCTGAAAATTGTGATACTTAAAGTACTACTTTAAAGAAGAAATATAGGAACCTATTACTAATATTCTACCTGAACATTTAGGCTTCGTATTTCTTCGCGTCAGATAGATCGTCTAGCAGACCGCTTAAGCGTTCGATAGCATAATCCGGTTTTATATCAGATTCTTCTAGCTCTTTGTGTATATTAGGATCGGAAAGTACCAGTATTGTAGATATTCCAGCATTCTTTCCGCCAGTAATATCTGTGTCTAAATGATCGCCAATTATCACAATTTTATGTTTTTCATGGTCATAGGAGTCTAGTGCCAATTCGAACATCATTGTCTCAGGTTTTCCCGCAATTACCGCTTTTCTCCGGGATGCTACTTCGATTGATGCAAGCATTGCTCCTGTGGCTGGAATATGTCCTTCTATTGTAGGGTAGACCATGTCACGGTTAGTTGCATAGAAATGGGCTCCATTTGCAATAGCTAAAGTTGCAATTTTCATCTCCTCATAGTGGTATTCGGGATGCCCGCCGAATATTAAAAAATCAGCTTTTTTTCCTTCTTCGCCTTCTACTAGTTTAAGCCCTATGTTTTCTATCTCTTCTTTAAGAGAACTGCTTCCAATAACATAGGCTGTTTTGTGCTCTAGATCTTTGTAGGTGAATTTAATGTGCAGTGCAAGCGTAGTGGCAGAGGTAACAATGTTTAGAGAAGTTCCATCTATGCCGATGCTGTTGAGTTTTGACTCATATTCTGAAATTGTGTGTCTGGGATTATTGGTTAGGAAAATGACAGTTTTATTCTTCTGGAGAAGGTATTTAATAGTTTCGACGGATCCTGGAACTGCAGTATCACCTACATATACCACTCCATCTAAGTCTATAAGAAAGCATTCGTATAGGTCCACTAGTCTCATAGCATTGTGTATTTATTACAATAGGTTAGAGATATTACTTGAAGTAATGTATTAGCCCCATATATGCTGTTTTAGCTCTTCTTGTTTATCATCTTCACTCTCTTTGTACAGGAGTGATATGACCTTCATTTGGTCATCTTGTACTATTTCAACTTCCAGAAGAGTTAAAATTTCTATAGCCGCATCTCTAAATCCCTCGTAATACTCTTCTTCCTTTCCTGATGCTTTTACTGTTCTAGAGTCTAAATGAAGCGCTATAGCTGCGAACTCCATTGGCACCTTGTTATCAATTTCTAATTGATATTCTGATAATTCCCCTTGGAAGAGGTGATTTTTCCATGCATCAATAATTTTATCTATTGTTTCTTGTTTCATATGAGTAGCCTTTGTTAATATTTATCCTTTTTTTGAGACGGGAATAGTATACTGAAAATGTAAGTATTTCAAAAGCTTGGGCGTGGCTGTATAAGCAATTACCTATTTTGAAGGAGTTTACTTGCTACTATGATATTGTCTCGTCCAGCAGCTTCAGCTATCTTAACCGCCTCATCTAGGGTAACACTTTCAGAAAGGGTGGCTAATTTTAATAGCATAGGAAGATTAACACCAGAAATAACTTCGACCTTATTTTCTTCAAGGAATGTAAGGCTGATATTAGATGGAGTACCTCCAAACATATCGGTTACTAGCAAAATGCCGTCTTTAGCTTTTACTTTTTTAATAGCGTTTTTTATATCCTGCTTAAAGCTCTCAAACTCTCTATCCGGATCAAGACTAACGCCGCTTATTTTTACAGAAGGCTTAGAAGATAGTACAAAGTTAACAGCAGCTATAAGCTCTTTTGCCAGATCTCCATGTGTAACTAATACTATCCCGATCATTTAACACCCCCTAGATTTTTGATATGTCCCTATGTCTTGTTACAGGCGATAAATTATTATAGCGCTCAGTTAGTTTCTCTGCTATTGCGACCGACCTATGTTTCCCGCCTGTACATCCTATTGCAATGGTCAAATACGATTTCCCTTCCTTCTCATAATTTGGAATTAAGTAATCCAAAAAACTTGTTATCTTTTCAATAAATTCCTGTGTTTCCTCTTTGCTCATGACGTATTCAGCCACTTTGGGGTCAACTCCAGTTAGTTCCCTTAAGCCGTCTACAAAATGGGGGTTGGGAAGAAACCTGACATCAAAGATCATATCTGCATCATTAGGTATACCATGTTTAAAACCAAAAGAAATAATATTAATTAAAATGTTTTGCGAGCTTGGTTTGTTGAATTTGTTCTTTATAATTTCCGACAAATCATGAACGTTTAGCTCCGATGTATCAATTGTATAGTTAGAGATCTCTTTTAGTTTCTCAAGCATCTTTCTCTCTTTACTTATACCTGCTTGTATATCGCCATCGTCTGAAAGGGGATGCTTTCTTCTTGTCTCTTTGTAGCGTTTTACAAGCGCCGCATCTGATGATTCTAAAAAGATCATGTCTACCGGATAGCCTTTGTTTTTAAACTCCTCAATTACAGAAGGTGCACTGTCAAATGATACCTTCTCTCTTATATCTATTACCAGCGCAACCTGATTAATGCCTTTATCTGAATTCTCACAAAGTTCTATAAAATTTGGCAAAAGGGTAGGCGGAATATTGTCGACACAATAATAGCCAAGGTCTTCTAAGACCTTAACTGCAGTACTTTTACCAGATCCCGAAAGTCCGCTAATTATAACTAGATTAGTCATTTTATATCTGATGCTGTTTTTTGAGTTTTATCTTCATCGACAATCTTTAGTTTGCCTTTTGGTGCTGATAGTTTGTGTAAATGATTTAGCGCTGCAGCCTCTAAAAGAGTAGAGATATTTTTACCCGGAGTTGTAGGGATAAGCAGATAAGGCACTTCCACCCCCATTATGCAGTAGTACTTATCTTCTACCCCAAGTCTATCATAATCTGTTTCAGAATCCCATATTGAAAGTTCTACAGTAATGTCTATAACACTACTATCTGTTACAGAATTGTTTCCGTAGAGATCTTTAATATTTATGATTCCAATACCTCTTATTTCCAAAAGGTTTTTAGTGGTTATTGGAGATGAGCCTATAAGCTGAGCGTGCTCGTTTATTTTAATGACAACTATGTCATCTGAAATTAGCTTTGAGCCCCTTGTGATAAGCTCTAATGCGTTCTCTGATTTGCCTATGCCGCTTTCCCCCAAAATCAAAACTCCGACGCGGTTTATTTCAATAAGCACACCATGAAGCGTTGTAAATGCACTTGCGCTATTGTCTATGTTTTTTTCGGTCATCTGAGCCTAGATCAATACTTCTCATCTTCATCAATAATTAATTCCAATATCTCTTCGTTGGTCTCACACTGCATTAATCTTGATCTTAATTCTTGATTCTTAAAGACCTTTGAAATCCTAGCCAGTAGCTGGATATGAACTCCGCTAGCTTCCTCCGGCGCGATGAGTGTAATGAAAAAGTGAGAAGGCTTTTTGTCTAATGATCCAAAACTTATGCCTGCGGTGCTTCTACCAAAACCCAAAATTATATCAGTGATGCCGCTTAGTTTTGCATGAGGTACTGCTACTCCAAAATCCACCGCTGTGCTGCATAGCTCCTCACGTTCCATAAATAGCTCTAAAAGCCTTTCATAGTTTATGTTTGGATGAGTTTTTGAAATGCTCTGGGTAAGTTCCTTAATTACATCTTCTTTGGTGCTTGAGTTGAGGTTGGATATTACAGTTTTTAGATCGAGGTAGTCTGCGAGTTTCATTGCTATTATGTATTAGGGCTCAATCAAGATTTTCTGACCTCTTCGGCTTAAGTAAATCACATTCATCTCGCCGTTTTCGCTATTTCTAAATGCCACAAAATTAGCATCTGATACTTTGAGCTGAAGGGAGGCTTCTTCTCTAGACATTGGTTTTTGCGGCAGTTTGTGAATCTTAAGGTCCGTAAGCTCATAGCTCTCAGTGCTAAATTGCTCAGTGATTTCTTCTTTTGATCTTGCGCCTATTCTTCTTTTTTCTTTTGTTATTTTCTCATTTTGTTTTTTCAGCTGCTTGATGATTGTATCCACAACACTATCAATCGCTGCATACATATCGTTGCTCTCAACAGAGCTTGTAGCTTTTATATGGCCTGCGCTTAATATCATCTCTGCTTTATCCCTAAACTTTTCAGAAGAAAGAACAAACCTAAGATCCGCAGAATCTTTATCTGTGCCAACATAGCGCTCAATTCTTCTAGTTTTCTTAAGAGCGTAAGCCTTTATTTTTTCGGCAGTTTTTGTGTCTTTAATATGCCTAGTAGTTACCGTTACTTTCACTTTTGTTTTCCTTATACTGTCTGGACCTTACTGAAGACGAAGGTATTTTAAGTATTTTCCTGTATTTTGCAACTGTTCTTCTTGCAACCTTAATATTTCGGCGTTCAAATATTTTTGAGATGTCCTCGTCAGAATATGGGCTTTCCGGGAGCTCACCTGCAATAATATTTTTCATAATCGATTTAACTTTCTCAAATGAGACGTCCTGTCCGTTTGAAGCTTCAATTTTTCTTGAGAACAAAGACTTAAGCTCTATTGTTCCTTGGGGGGTTTGAATATATCTTCTACTTGTTATACGGCTCACAGTGGATTCGTGAACGCCAACTGATTGTGCAACATCTTTTAATATAAGTGGTTTAATATACTCTTTGCCATGCTCGAAAAACTCACGCTGAACATCTACAATTTTAGAGATAATTTTCTTAACTGTTTGCTCTCTCTCATCAAGGCATTTCATAATTCTTTGGGCTGCCTCTAACTTTTCTTTAATAAATTGCTTGGCTTCTGGAGGTAGAGTCTTTTCTTTTTTAATCAAATTGCGGTAATAATTGCTGATCCTTACCCTGGGAAAATCTTTATTAAGTTGTATCTGAAGCTCATCACCAACGTTATAGACATAAAAATCAGGAACTATATACTTCTCGGAATCTTTTTCAAAAAATGGTCTTCCCGGTCTTGGCTCAAGCGATGAAATTACTGCCATTGCATCTTGTACTTGTTGTGAAGAATCAGAAATCACATCCATAATATTTGTTAAGTCGCCTTCGCTAAGTTCTGCAAAATGCTCGTCAATGATTTTAATTACCAGACCATCCTCAGGGTAACCCAGGTCAAGAGCCTGTAACTTTAGACACTCTTTCAAGCTCCTTGAGCAGACACCGGTAGGATCGAACGAATTTTGTATTTCATCTAATATTTCAGCTGCGATATCACTCACATACTCAGAATCTATAGAGTTTTGATTATCTTTAGTTGTATTTATATATATGCGGGCTATTTCTTCTATATCAATTTCAAGGTATCCATCCTCATTCGTATTACCTATAATAATTGAGGCAATCTCTTTTTCATCTGGGGTTAAGTCTGACATCTTTAATTGCCATTCCAGATGGTCAATGAGAGAATCAGCTGAACTTATACGGTTTTCCCACGGCGTCTCTTCTTCTCCACCATCATCCATAAACTCTCTTGCAGAATAATGCGGAACGTCACTATCGTGGGATCCCAATATTCTATCATCGCCGATCTGACTTAAATCAAATTCTTCTTTGGAATCTTCTTGTGTTTTCTCGTTAGGCTCTTGAGATTCTTCTAATGTAGGATTTTCTATCAGCTGCTCTTCAAGATAATCTTTTAATTCAAGTGTATTCATCTGGATCAGCTTTAGAAATAGCTGAAGATCTTGAGTTAATATAAGGCGCTGTTGTAGGACCTGTCTTTGAGAAGTCGTCTGGCTTAAATTTGTGCTCATAACCCTTGTAGATTTCTAATATGTAGTTTGTATTCCCCGTTAGGTTTTAGTAAACCTAAGCTTATTATAATATATTGCATCTTATATACAAGATTCGTGCCATTTAAGATATTATAACTGAATAAATGTTCTGTTGGTGTAATGATCCTGAATTATTGAGATTTTGCCCTAAAATTATATACTTTTCTAATGTATTCTTTGTTTTAATAGTAGGAGGTATAAGACTAAGTTGGGCAAAATTGTTATTATTTTAGGGATATTTCTTATAGTTTTAGGACTCTTAATAGAGTTTTATCCTAGGGTGCCATTTATTGGAAAACTACCCGGAGACTTCTATATCAAGCAGGAAAATTTCTCCTTCTATTTCCCGCTTGCTACATCAATTATATTAAGCGTCATTCTAAGTTTGGCTATCTATATACTCTCTAAGTTTAGATAGATGGTCTTTAAATTAAGACGGATTGTTTGGTATTACCCACTTTCTTTCATCAGAGTGCTTATCTTCATAGGTGGTTATTTTATCTTCATGCTGAAGCGAGTGACCTATATCATCAAGCCCTTCAAGTAGACTCTTTTTCTTAAACGGGTCTATATCAAATTCAATTGACCATCCCTCATCATCTGAGATAGTTTGTGATCTTAAATCCACACTAAGGTCATGACCTTTTTTAGAATTCACAATACTAAAGAGCTCTTTTACTTTTTCCTCGGGTAGAACGATCGGTAAGATGGCATTTTTAAAACAATTGTTATAAAAGATGTCTGCAAATGAGGGTGCAATAATTACCTGAAAACCATATTCTCTAAGAGCCCATGGTGCGTGCTCTCGTGAACTTCCGCTTCCGAAGTTGTGGCTTGTGAGCAGTATCTTCGCATCCTGGTGATGATCATGGTTAAGTTCAAAATCAGGATTAGGTGTTCCGTCTTCATGGTAGCGCCAGTCAAAGAACAAAAACTCTCCAAAACCGGTTCTTTCAACTCTTTTTAAAAACTGTTTTGGTATTATTTGATCTGTATCAACGTTTATTCTATCTAGCGGCGCCACTCTGCCGTGTACTCTTTCTAATGGTTCCATAGATCTTCCTCTTTATAGTTCTTTATCTAAATCCCAGTTTCTAACATCTACAAAGTGACCCTCAATCGCAGCAGCAGCAGCCATTGCAGGACTTACAAGATGTGTTCTTCCGCCTTTACCCTGACGGCCTTCAAAGTTTCTGTTAGAGGTACTTGCGCATCTCTCACCAGGTTCAAGTATGTCGGGGTTCATTCCAAGACACATGCTGCAACCAGACTCCCGCCATTCAAAACCTGCATCTATAAACACTTTATCGAGTCCCATTTTCTCAGCCTGCCATTTTATCATCTGAGATCCGGGCACAACCATCGCGCTTACCGAGGATGCTACTTTCCTTCCTTTTACCACCCTAGCAGCCTGGGTTAAATCCTGGATCCTCGCGTTGGTGCACGAGCCGATAAATACTCTATCAAGCTTGATATCTTCTATCGGTGTTCCAGCGTCAAGGCCCATATAATCAAGTGCGCTAATTGTAGCCTTTTTATCATTTTCATTCTCTATTTCATCAGGGTTAGGAATCTTTGCTGTTACATCTAACACCATTCCGGGGTTGGTTCCCCAGCTAACCTGAGGGACAATTTTTGCGGCGTCTAAAGTAATTGACTTATCAAAATGAGCGCCTTCATCTGTCACTAGATCTTTCCAATGTGACAGTGCTTTTTCCCACTCCTGGTCAACTGGCGCAAATTTTTTGCCCTTAACATATTCAAATGTTTTTTCATCAGGTGCGATCATTCCAGCACGAGCTCCAGCTTCAATTGACATGTTACACACTGTCATTCGCTCTTCCATTGTGAGAGCTTCAATAGCAGATCCTCTATACTCAACTACTGTTCCAGTTGCGCCGGCTGTTCCGATGTGACCAATGATGTTTAAGATTATATCTTTAGCCGTGACTCCGTAACCGCGCTCACCGTCTACTCTAATTTCAAATTCCTTTGGTTTGTTCTGCCTTAAGCACTGGGTTGCCATTACGTGCTCAACCTCACTTGTTCCAATTCCAAATGCGAGAGATCCGAACGCTCCATGGGTTGATGTGTGGCTGTCTCCGCAAACAATCGTCATCCCAGGCTTGGTAAGTCCAAGCTCAGGTCCTATGATATGTACAATCCCCTGCATATCGCTGTTAACGTTTAGTCCAAAAAGAGGAACTCCAAATTCCTCGCAGTTCTGCTCCAGTACTTCAATCTGTTTTGCGGAAATCGGGTCTTCAATCGGAAGTGATCTATCTGTGGTAGGAACATTATGATCCATAGTTGCAAAAGTTAGATCAGGTCTTCTGACTTGCCTGCCTGCTAGCCTTAGCCCCTCAAATGCCTGTGGTGAGGTTACCTCATGAACTAAGTGCAAATCAATATATATAAGGCTAGGCTGACCCTCTTCTTCAAAAACCACATGTTGTTCCCAAATCTTATCAAAAAGTGTTCTTGCTGACATAAAATTATCCTTTTATAGTGTTATAACCCTTTAATTATACACAATAAATACCAAATTTGGGTATTTATGCACCTTTGAGTCTACATAAAAAAAATATATACGATTTTTAAATTATCAAGATTTTCTAGATATTAAATGCAGATCTTCCGGGGTAAATAGCTTCATCGCCTAACTCTTCTTCGATTCTAATAAGCTGATTATATTTTGCGATCCTGTCGCTCCTTGAAGCTGAGCCAGTTTTAATTTGCCCAGAGTTTGTAGCAACCGCAATATCTGCAATAGTAGAGTCTTCAGTCTCTCCAGATCTATGAGAAATAATATATGTAAACCCAGCTCCCTGGGCCATCCTGATAGCTTCTAGAGTCTCAGTTAGTGAGCCAATTTGGTTAACCTTAACCAGAATAGAATTCCCGGCGTTCTGCCTAATACCTTTAGCCAATCTTTTAGTATTCGTAACGAATAAATCGTCTCCAACAATTTGCACCTTGTCTCCAAGCTGCTCAGTCATTAACGTCCATCCTTTCCAGTCATTTTCAGAAAGTGGATCTTCTATTGAAATAACCGGATACTGCCTTACCCAATCGCTGTATACATCAACTAATTTTTCTTTACTGATTTTTTTGCCTTCAACTTCGTATTTTCCATTTTTATAAAATTCACTAGAGGCAACGTCTAGCGCTAATGAAATCTCGTCTCCTACTTTATATCCAGCCTTAGTTATGGCCTCTAGAATGCATTCTATTGCTTCTTCGTTGGATTTTAGATTTGGCGCGAATCCGCCCTCATCGCCAACTGAAGTGGCATAGCCTTTTTTCCCAAGAATTGATTTTAAATTATGAAATACTTCAACCCCTGATCTTATTGCTTCGGAGAATCTTGTGAATCCAAGGGGAACAATCATAAATTCTTGAAAGTCTAAGTTGTTATCCGCATGTGCGCCGCCGTTAATTATATTCATAAGAGGCACTGGAAGAGTATTTGCAGAAATTCCTCCGAGATAGGCATACAAAGGGATATATAGCGAATTTGCAGCAGCCTTTGCAACAGCTAAAGAAACACCCAATATGGCATTAGCTCCTAATTTAGATTTATTTGCAGTACCATCTAATCTAAGCATTAACTGATCAATGTCATACTGCGCTGTTACATCCGCGCCAATTAACTTAGGTGCGATCTTATCGTGGATGTTCTGGACAGCTTTCTGAACCCCTTTGCCTAGATATCTCTTTTTAACTTTGTCTCTGAGCTCGATGGCTTCATGCTCGCCAGTGGAAGCACCCGATGGGACAGCGGCCCTACCAAACGAGCCGTCATCGCATATTATGTCCACTTCAACTGTAGGATTACCTCTGGAATCTAGTATTTCTCGTGCAAGAATTGCTTCAATTAACGCCACTTTAACTCCTCCCTATAATTTCACTTTAGGCTAAGGGAAAGTACCATATCAAACTTTAGCTATCAAATCGGTTAAAATTATTTTGTTGGAAAACTACTATTAGTTCGGTACAATCTTAAACTCTTTAAATGACGTATAAGGAAAATTAAATATGAAATCTGCCCTAAAATCTATAAATACATCTAATCTTTTTAGAATTAGTTTTATCTTTGCCATAATATTTGCTGTTTCATGCGCTGTTGGAGACGGCAGCTCACCCGGAAATATTACCGATCTTACATCGGAGCAGCTTAGTAGAAATTTAAACTGGACCGCGCCTGGTGATAAAGGAAATCAAGGTCAAGCAACTATTTACTTCGTAAGGTTCTACGACAATGTTGAAGTTGCCGAAATACTTGGCGTGCCAAATTTGGACGGGGTTCCTTTTATTGAGATAGAACAGGCAGTGCGCAATAATTTTAACAGAGCAACCCAGATTCCTGATTTCCAGCAGCCGGATGTGGCAGGAACTCCCCAAAACTTCGTAACACCAAGACTTGATACCACAGGCGAGATGTCTTTTTTCTACGCAATACGAACTAATGATGAAGTCGGAAACTCATCGGCGCCCTCTAACGTTGCGGAATTCACAACACCTTTTCAATCACTTAAGTACGTGAGCAATGA
>JBCCIH010000021.1 GCA_039028315.1 Thermodesulfobacteriota bacterium
AGCGAATATAGTGAGCTAGCAGAGCTTTTAAAGAATGCGGACAATCAGGCGCTAAATCAGGAGATTGAGGAAAAGCTAGACCAAATAAAAGATCTCATGTCTGAACTGGCAGAAAAGATGGCTGATCTTGGCGGAGATATACAGGAAGGGTTCTTAAACCAAGATGCATTTGAGGCCATGAACATGCAGAGTCAATTGGATCAAATTTCCAAACTTGCACAAGAAGGAAAAATACAAGAAGCGCTCGAGATGCTAGCTAATATGTCGCAGAGCATCCAAAATATGATGGCATCATTAGAAAACGGTATGCAGTCATTTGCTTCATCTATGATGAACCAGGGGGCATCTGAACTAAATGAGTTAATATCTCGTATCGAAGAAATTGAGAAAGAGGAATCTGAGCTTAGAGATGATACTGGTAAATTAAAAGAATCTCTTTTGAACAATCCGGATTCTAACACAAGCAACCTTAGAAAATTTGTTGATGAGCAAATCAAAAAAACAAAGCAAATGTCTAATGAGTTAGAGCAGGCGAAAGCAAAAATAGTAGATGATCCGAAGAATTCACAAAATGCGCATTTAATAGACAGAATGCTTGACCGCTCACAGCAGCTTCAGAACTGGCTTGAGGCAATGGACCTAAGACCAGCCCTAAAGAGTGCCAAGAGTATTGAAGAAAGTACCAAGGGGCTAAAAGAAATGGCAAGTCAAAATTTCGCAAACTTTGGTAAGGCTACAACAGAGCTATCCTCTTCTAATAAACTGGCGGAAGAGATAAGAAACGATCTTAATGAACTTCTGGAAAATTCTGGAAAAACTGGTGGTCAGTTTGGTGAAATGGCGCTTAGACAAGACGGGATTGAAGAAAAGACATCTGATTTAATCAAAGAGCTGTCATCTGAGCAAAGTGGGCTGTTCCTACCGCCCGGTATGAATCAGAATCTTGATCAGGCAAAAAGATTTATGGGCAATGCATCTCAGGATCTGCGTGATGAGCTGATCTCCAAGGCAATATCTAATGAAGATGAAGCATTAAAAGCTCTAAGATCTGCCAAGGAGCAGGCTCAGGAAATGATGAAACAAATGCAGATGAGCGCAAGCGGGAAAGGAATGTCGGCTCCCATGATGCTTGGCAGACAAATGCAGTCAGGTGGTACTCAGGGCGCGGATACCAGATATGTAGAGATACCGCAAGCCACTGAAGATATAGGAAAAGAATACAAAAAAAGAATTTTAGATGCTATGAAAGGCGGATCACCCGAAGGATATATTGAACTGAACAAAAAGTATTACGATAGGATAATTAAATGATTACTAAATCTAAAATACAGAGACCTTTATTCGGGCTATTAACTTTGATTTTTTTCAGCTTCTCAGCTTATGCAATCGAAGTTGATGAGCTGTTCGAAATAGCTGAGAATGATATTAAGATATGGCAAATCAGACAAGCATCAGAGTCTGTAGACTTGGCACTTGAACTAGCCAGCAGTCAAGAGGAAATCTACCGAAGTTATTATCTAAAAGCCCTTCTTGATTTTTACGCTGGCGACTACGATTCCGCAAAGAAATATGCTGACAAAGCCAAAGAGAACCAAGAGATTGATGAGCGTGACTTTATTAATTTTATATCCACCGCATCTCAAAACGCTCCTGATTTCAAAGAGATAAAATCCGAAAACTTTATAATCCGCTACGCAAATCCCAAAGATATTATTCTTGCAGATTATGCTAAAGAGGTACTTGAAAAATCAAGATATGAAATAGGGCTTGATCTAGACACTTATCCGCAAGATCCTGTAATCGTCGAGATCTATCCTGATATGAAAAGCTTCACCCTTGCCTCTACTCTTCCGGCCAGAAATGTAGAAAGAACTGGCGTGGTCGGCATATGCAAATTTAACAGGCTTATGATTTTATCGCCCAGACTATTGCCTAAAGGCTATACTTGGGCAGACACATTAGCTCATGAATACGTTCACTACCTAATTTTCTTAAAAAGTGATAACACTGTTCCGGTTTGGCTCCATGAGGGAATTGCTAAATATCACGAGAAACGCTGGAGAGAAAAGGAGACAAATGTAATAAGCCCATTCTATGAGACTATACTTTCTGAAGCTCTAGATGAGAACAAGCTTGTGCCGATTGAAAAAATGCATCCCTCTCTAGCTAAGCTTGATACTGCCCGCCAGGCTCAGCTCGCCTTTGCTCAAACAGGAACCATGGTTGACTACCTTGTTGAGAATTGGGGTAAGGAGGCCCTTGTAGAATTAATTAAGTCAATGAAAGAAACAGACGACTATGAACAATCGATAGAAGAAGTTACAGGATTAGAGTTTGCTAGTTTCTATGCTTCATGGGAGAAAGAGCTCCGGTCCAAAAACTTGGGTGAGAGAATACCGGGAGTAAAAGTCAAAGGTGCAAAACTTAAAAATACTGAAAAAGGTTCTTCAGACGGTAGTGAGGACTTGGTTGATATCGATGACAAACAGGCAAGGGATTACACTAGACTCGGAGACTTGCTAAAACAAAGGGGCAGACTCAATCCTGCCAGCTACGAGTATGAGAAGGCCCTTTCTCTTGATCCCAAATCTCCAGTTATATCCAGCAGGCTTGCATCTACTCTAAACGATATGGGAAAGAGTAAGGAGGCACGAGATATCTTATTCCCTATATTAGATCTTTATCCAAATCATCTTGATATGCACATGATACTAGGAAAGATATACTTAGATGAAGGGAATCTAAACAAAGCACAGGAAAAATTCTTGACTGCGGCCTATATAAATCCATACAATCCAAAAGTTCATCTGTTTTTGATTGATTTGTATGAAAAGTTAGGCAAGCAAGATTATAAGAATAGAGCACAAGAACATCTAAAATTATTACTTGGTGAGGAAATAGAAAATGGATAGTAATCAAAGCAGTTCTCAAGATACAGAGAAAGTACAAGAGCTTTCAAGCATAAAGAAAGAAATAGTATCAGAAATTGGAAAAGTAATAGTAGGGCAAGAAAACGTTATAGAGCTTCTATTGATTTCGCTAATGTCCTCTGGCCATTCACTATTTGTAGGCGTTCCAGGTCTGGCTAAGACCCTCTTAGTAAGCACTCTTTCAGATGTGTTGAGCCTAAAGTTTAATAGAGTTCAATTTACGCCAGATCTAATGCCATCTGACATAACCGGCTCTGAGGTACTTGAAAAAGATGAGGCATCGGACAAAAGATTCTTTAGATTTATCCATGGTCCTATTTTTTGCAACATCCTTTTAGCTGATGAAATAAATAGGGCTTCTCCAAAAACCCAGGCAGCGCTGCTTCAGGCAATGCAAGAGAAAAAAGTAACAGTTGGCGGGGAAACTTATATGATCGCGCCTCCGTTTTTGGTGTTTGCTACCCAAAACCCAATTGAGCAAGAGGGAACATATCCCCTCCCTGAGGCGGAGCTGGACAGATTTATGTTTCAGATAGACGTAAGCTACCCATCCTACGATGAAGAGCTTGAGATTGTTAAAACCACAACCGGCACCTATACACCTGAGCTTAGAAAAATCTTGGACTCAGCTAAAATTACTGAATTTCAGAATCTTGTTCATAGGGTCCCGGTATCAGACCATGTAGCTGAATATGCTGTTAAGGTAGCAAGAGCTACCAGGCCGGGTGATCCGAACACGCCTGAATCTGTAAAAAACGGTCTTGCATGGGGAGTGGGGCCAAGAGCCTCTCAATATCTTATCTTCGGAAGCAAAGCAAGAGCTGTGCTAAACGGCAGGTATACACCCACCATAGACGATGTAGTAGCAATTGCACCTTCAGTACTTAAACATAGGATTGTACTTAATTTTAGGGCTGAAGCAGAAGGTATTAAACCAGAGGAAATTATTCAGGAAATACTAAGCGGAATTCCTCATCAGAGTTCTGATCGGATCCAGGCTTAGAACTCTCTACAACGTGAGCGAACTTAGTATTTAGTAGAGCCTCAACTGATGGCTCGATTTTCTCTAGAAACGGTCTTGGATAAATACCCATAACAAACATCATAATGGCTAGAGGCAGCACGACCACTATCTCTCTTAGGTTTATGTCTTTAAGCACTTTATTTGCTGCATTGTTTAAAGGACCAAAGAAAACTCTTTGATAGGCCCAAAGCATGTAGATTGCGCCTAGTATAATTCCTGTCGCGCCAAGAGCCGCATAGACCCAGTTAAATTCAAAGGCTCCTAGTAGGATTAAGAACTCGCCAACAAAACCGTTTAAGAGCGGAAGTCCTATGGACGAGAGGGTTGCCAGCATAAAGAAAGCTGCAAAGATAGGCATCACCTTTGCTATGCCGCCAAACTCTGCAATTTTCTTAGTATGTCTTCTGTCATACACCATGCCGACCAAGATAAATAGTGCGCCGGTAGAAATACCGTGGTTTATCATTTGATAAATGCCGCCCTGAACACCTTGGATATTTAGAACAAAAATACCGAGCATAACCAATCCAAGATGGCTTACACTTGAATAGGCCACCAGTTTTTTAAGATCCTTTTGAGCGAACGCCACCATAGCGCCGTATATAACTCCGATAATAGCAATTGCAATTAGAATTGGCAGATACTCCACGAAAGCATCCGGGAAAAACGGCATCAGAAATCTTAGAAATCCATAGGTGCCCATTTTCAAAAGAACTCCTGCAAGAATCACACTACCCGCTGTAGGTGCTTCAACGTGCGCATCGGGAAGCCATGTGTGAAATGGGAACATAGGAACTTTAATTGCAAATGCCAAAAAGAACGCTAGAAAAGCTAAACCCTGAGGGCTAAGTATGCCGTCAAACGGAATTTTTAATCTGTAAAAATCCATCACATCCATAGACGCAAATCCAAACTGCTCGATATGCATATAGAACATGTACAAAATTGCGATTAACATCAGAGCGCTTCCGAATGCTGTATATATGAAGAACTTTATCGCTGCGTAGATCCTTCTCTCGGTGCCCCAGATACCAATTATGAAATACATTGGAATAAGAACGGCTTCCCAGAAAATAAAAAACAGGATCATATCAAGAGCTACAAAGGTTCCGATAAGAGCTGTTTCTAAAGCAAGCATCATTATAAGAAATGATCGCATGCCTTTGTGGATTGAGTGCCATGAGGCCAAAAGGGTAATCGGCATAATGAAAGTAGTCAGAAGAACTAAAAACAGGCTGATTCCATCAAGCCCTACAAAATAGCTAATACCCAGGCTCTCGATCCAAGGTATACGCTGCACAAACTGCATAGCCGATGAGCCGGCCTCAAAGTTGGTGAATAGTGGTATTGATATGATAAATTCAACCAGTGTTACAACTAGTGCGCCTATTTTTAAAGGCCCTTCAGAATTCTCATAAATATAGGACAGAAAAATCAGAATAGGAATCCCGATTAATGGGAAAAATATTATTAGTGAGAGGTTGCCGCTTAGAAGCGATTCCATTTGAAAATTAGTTCCTTAATAACCAGAATTACAGCAAGAATTTATGGGCTGTAAATATACTATAGCAGCAGGATGTTTCAAGGCATTTAAAGCAGTTGTGTAGTTTTGACACTAATTTGATCTTAAACCCTGCCCAGATATACTAATGCTCCCTTGAATTCAATGAGGGTTTACTAACGCAAATACCCAAACAATGGTAGACTGTTAGTTATCAAATAGCTCTTTTATAGAGCAAGAAATTCGGGAGGTTTTCAGCATGGGAATGAAGAAAATAATTACTATAAAACCTGACGCGCCAGAAGAATCTTCTAATAAGGGCGTAAGCTTTAAAAAGTTTGATAAATCAGAAAAACCTGAAACAAACGTTGAGCTCACAGAAGAGATTGTATACGACGCTCTAAAAACGGTATACGACCCCGAGATCCCTGTCAGCATAGTGGATCTAGGTCTTATTTATGACGTAGCAATTTCCTCAGGCAACAACGTGAATCTTAAAATGACACTAACAACACCTGGCTGCGGAATGGGAGCTATGATAGCAGGCCAAGCAGAGGAAGCAATCAGAGGTGCCGGTGCTAACAACGTACTTGTCGAAGTCGTATGGGATCCGCCATGGAACCCAGATATGATGTCAGATGAAGCAAAAAACAAACTTGGAATGGAATAAGGAGATCCTCTAAAAACATGTCGCTTAGTCCTGAGAGAATAAAACAGTCCCTTCAAACGGTTAAATACCCTGGGTTTACAAGAGATATTGTATCATTTGGATTGGTTAAAGATGTACAAATAGACGGAGCAAAAGTAAACGTTTCACTAGTGCTTCCAAAGCCTGATGACAAGCTGGCATCGGAGATTGGAGAATCTGTAAGAGCAGCAGTGCTTGAGACTCCGGGCGTATCTGATGTAGATATACAGATCTCAGCCCGTCCGCCAAAAGCGCCGCCTTCGGGAGGGGCACAGCAACAGGCTGAAAAATCCGTCAATCTTCCTGATATAAAATACTACATAGCAGTCGCCAGTGGTAAGGGCGGCGTGGGGAAATCCACAGTCGCAGTAAACATTGCAGTTGCTATGGCTAAAATGAGAGACAAAGTGGGGCTTATGGATGCTGATATATGGGGCCCAAGCGTACCGACAATGCTCGGAGTAAAAGATAGACCAAAAGCAACAGAAGACAATAAAATTATTCCTCTTAATAAATTTGGGCTAAAGCTCATGTCAATCGGATTTTTGGTAAATGAAGATGAGACAGTTATCTGGCGAGGCCCTATGGTGCACGGCGCGATTAAACAGTTTATTGAAGATGTTATTTGGGATGACACCGATCACTTAGTCATTGACCTTCCACCAGGCACAGGGGATGCGCAGTTATCACTAGTGCAAACGGCTCCTCTAAGCGGAGGGCTCATAGTTACGACCCCCCAAGACGTTGCACTTATAGATGTTAAACGCGGCGTTCAAATGTTTAGAAAGCTAAATGTGCCTATTTTGGGAATTGTTGAGAACATGAGCTACCTTGAGCAGCCCGGAAGCGCTGAGCCGATCGACATTTTCGGCAGAGGCGGCGGTAAAAAAATGGCTGAGCAGTTTGGGGTGCCTTTCCTTGGTGAGATACCGATTGATCCTAATATAAGAATAGGCGGGGACAGCGGTGTTCCTATAGTTGAATCAAGCCCAGATAGCGTGGCGGCCAAAGCATTTAATAAGATCGCTGAGAACATCCTTGATACCATAGAAAAGAGTTAGCTCATATCATTCTAGTTGGTATATCTTACTCGAAACATTGAACCTTTTGCAGTAATGAATATCTTATTAATATATAATAGATTTTGCGGCTCTAAGCGAAAAAATATAATACGAACATATTAGATAAGAGATAATGGCTTCAGTAAAAGACTATTATAAAATTTTAGGCGTAAATAAAGGCGCTAACAAAGATGAAATAAAAAAGGCTTATCGCAATCTTGCGAGAAAGTACCATCCAGATCATAATCCCGATAACAAAGAAGCTGAGGAGAAGTTTAAGGAAGTTCAGGAAGCGCATGAAGTGCTTTCCGATGATGAGAAGAGAAAAACATACGACATGTTTGGAAGCGCTGAGTTTAGCCCCGGTGGGCAGACAACATGGAGAAGGCCTGGAGATCCGAGCGGAGGGAGTTATCAATATACATACAGCGCTCAGGATTTCCCGGGATTTGAAGATATTTTCAAGGACATTTTCGGATTTGGCGGGCAGCCACGCTCCAGAAGAGGCGGTGGAAGAAGAGGTGGCGGAGATTCGTTCAGAGATATTTTTGGCCAGGGAGCACGCCAAGAACCAGCTCGCGGCAAGGATCTGGAATATCAGATTGAGATAGATTTTGATACCGCAATCAAAGGCGGGGTAAGAGACATTACAATTAACAGGCAAAGACTAAATGATGTTAGCACCGAAAAACTTTCAGTAAAAATTCCAGCAGGAGTTTCTACAGGCTCAAAGATACGGGTTCAGGGAAAAGGAGAATCTGGCGCCAGAGGGGATCAGGGCGACTTGTATCTAAAGATAAAAGTACAGCCGCATCCTATTTTTAAACGTACCCAAGACGATATATATCTTGAGTTGCCTATAACAGTATACGAGGCAGCTTTGGGCAAACAGGTAGACGTGCCCACAATAGATGGAACGGCACAGGTTTCAATACCGGCTGGGGTTCAAAACGGGACAAAGTTAAGACTAAAGGGAAAAGGTGCCCAGAACTTAAAATCTAAGAAGAGAGGCGATCAGTATGTTGAGGTTAAGATCGTTATGCCTGATAATATAACTAAGAGCGATAAAGAGCTTTATGAGAAACTGGGTGAAGAAAGCCCTTATGATCCCAGGGACAAATTCAGTAAGTATATGAAATAAATTAGGAGGCAATAGAGATGAGCGAAGAACAGACACCACAAGACCCCGGCGGTCTTAAAATGGATTTCTCAACCTTTATACTTTCTTTAAATGCATCTTCATTAATACACTTAGGAGAGATTCATGACCCACAGCTTAAGGAGATAAGCGTAAATCTACCGGCTGCTAAGCATACAATCGAAATTCTTGAGATCCTTGAGGATAAAACTGTAGGGAATCTAGATGAAAATGAGCAAAAGCTTCTAAAAGATATTCTCTATAATCTAAGATTGAAGTATGTTCAGCATTCAAAGGCTGACTAAAACAACTGATTTAATCGACTTTTGATAATTTTAAAAACTCAGCGAATCTTGAACTAAGCTCCTGTTTTGTTAGATCAGAGAGCCTTCTTACACTAAAGTTCTCAACTGTAAAAGATGCTACAACACTGCCGTTTACGACTGCAGTTTTAAACCCAGCCGGATCAGTTATATCATTGCCTGCGATGTAACCCATAAAACCGCCTGCAAAAGTATCCCCGGCCCCAGTTGGGTCAATCACCTCTTCAAGCGGAAAGCTTGGAGCCCAGAAAATGTCATCCTCAGCGAACATTAATGCCCCGTATTCGCCTCTTTTGACGATAAGTATTTTGGGACCCATATCAAGCACTGCCCTTGCAGCAGTAGTAATTCTCGGCTCCCCTGCTAGAGCTCTAGTTTCTGAATCGTTTATTAAAAGGATATCCACATGTTTTAGCACTTCTTTAAGCTCTTCTGGCTTGTTGTCAATCCAAAAGTTCATAGTGTCACATGCCACAAGCTTTGGCTCTTTTACTTGATTTAAAACACTTAGCTGTAAAACCGGATCTATGTTTGCAAGGAACACATAGTCCACATTGCTATAACTCTCAGGAATGACCGGGTTAAAGTTCTCGAAAACGTTTAAGTACGTTCCTAGGGTCTCGGGATCGCCAAGATCATAGCCGTACTTACCTTCCCATTTAAAAGTCTCCCCATCTTCTCTCATAACGCCATCAAGGTTTATATTTTTCTCTCTAAAAAGCTCTAAGTGGCCCTGTGGAAAATCTTGACCAACAACCGCAACTATTCCTACATCTGTAAACATGCTTGCGGCCAAGGAGAAATATGAGGCAGAGCCTCCTAAGATGTTATCTTCTTTTCCAAAAGGTGTTTCAATACTATCAAGCGCCATAGATCCAACAACTAGTAATTTCATTTTACATACCTCTCTATTATTATTCCGAGGCGCTCCTTTGCCTCTTGTGATATAGCATCTGTTGCAGTAATTATTGCATTTTGAAGCGCATTACTACATGGACATTGCGTTTCTTCTTTAATAGTAGGCACCACTTTTTTAATAATATCTCTGGCAAGCTGTACATTGCTATTAAGAGTTGCTATCAAATCTTCGACTGTCACGTCATCGTGATCTTCGTGCCAGCAGTCATAATCTGTTGCCATAGATAAACTTGCATAGCATATCTCAGCTTCCCTTGCCAATTTTGCCTCTGTGGCATTGGTCATACCGATCACATCAACTCCCCAGCTTCTGTAAATGTTGCTTTCAGCACGAGAAGAGAACTGCGGGCCTTCCATACACAAATATGTGCCGCCCATGTGGACATTTGCACCCTCAGCCAGCGCGGCTTTGTATAGATCTTCTGATAATCCCTGACATACAGGATCCGCCATAGAAACGTGGGCCACAATACCGTCTCCAAAAAATGTGGAGGCTCTAGTTTTTGTGTGGTCATAAAACTGTAATGGAATAACCACCTGACCAGGCGCTATATGCTCTTTCATGCTTCCAACAGCGCTCACTGATATAATCCACTTTACACCCATTTGTTTCATTGCATAAATATTTGCCCTGAAATTTATCTCGGTTGGCATAATTTTATGGCCTCTTCCGTGCCTAGGAAGAAAAACTAGTTTAGTATCACCTAGATTGCCGACCACAAGCTCATCTGAAGGATTACCAAAAGGGGTATCAACAGCCACAGATTCAACATCTGTAAGCCCTTCTATGTTGTAAAGACCGCTGCCGCCAATTATTCCTACAATTTTCATAAGCACCTCTGTGTTCGTTAAGCGCACTTAAACTAACATTCAAACTATTTATGGTCAAGAAATTGATAAACAAACTACTCTTTGGGACTTAATATAATTAGAATCCTCTCAATATCAGTACCTGGAAGATTGAATTCTTTTAATTCCATTAGATTAAATTTATCTTTAATTTCGTCACTCTCACTGCTCCATTCATAAGGCCCTCTTTTTCCTCTCATAAGGATTATTACTCCATTCTTTGATACATAAGCAGAGCTTAAGGCCAAAGTATCTAAGACACTGCCAACGGCTCGGGTAATGACATAATCAAAATCACCTCGCAAAATATCATTATCCGGATCTTCCGCCCTACCCCACATGGCTCTTACATCTTCTAATCCAAGTTTCCTAATTGTATCGTTTAGAAACGAGACTTTTTTATTTGCAGAATCTAGGAGCGTGGCATTAATTGTTGGATGTATTATTTTAAGCACAAGACCCGGAAACCCAGCCCCAGTGCCTATATCAAGCAAACTCTTACTATCCTCGATGTAGGATGAAGCAGAGATAGAATCTAGAAAATGATTGATAATTACTCCTTCATCATCTTTTATAGCTGTAAGGTTTATGTTCTTATTCCACTTTTTTAAATTGTCCAAATACTTCATAAAAAGCTCGACTTGCTCATCTTTAAGATCTACCCCAAGCTCACAAGCCCCTTGGATCAATAGTTCATTTAGACTCAATCGGTGCTCCTTAAAAGCATTGGATGATTAACATTGATACTAGGCTTTCCTCTGTGCATTTTTACTCTTCCTATTACCTCTACACTCTTTCCCAAATAATGATCTTCAGGCGTTATATCAAAGTGTGAGAAATTATCCCAATCCTGCGGGAAAATTACTATATTTAGGGTGTCTTCCATATTTAGGACAATAACATTTGGAGATTTACGAGCGCCCACTATTTCGCCTGACACAACTATATTTTCTCCTGTAAATTGCCTCGCATCATCAGGTTCTACCTTAAAACGATGATATCCCTTAGGAGGCTGCAAACCTTGGAGATTTCCCCATAAACCCTTTTTCTGACTTTTGGCCAAATTCACTGCATCATAAATTTTATCAGAATACATATCGTTAGGTTCTATAATAAGAACAGTGGCAAAGCCCTGTTTTAGTAGCTCCTCATTCACTAATAGTCCGTCAACGTAGACATGCGCTAGAATTCTTCCATACGGGTCATATTGTTTCTCATCAAACTCAAGCTTCACACTCTGACCCTCAACTAGTTTAGAATTATAATCCCAAGCCTCTTTAGCCATAGGCTCTCCAGGCGAGTCTTCAAGGGCTATTTCCGGGGTGTCTATTCCTAAATATCTTACGCGCGATCTTTTTGGATCATCAATTACAACTGTATCACCATCAAGTACTTCTATAACTCTATATTCAGCGGAATCAGGAGTTTTATCTGCTTGTTGAAAAATGTAATAGGCTACAAAAATAAAGATAACAAATAGTAAATAAAGAGTTTTTCTTCGTCTTGTGTTCATAAGATAACTTTATATGATAAGAATTAATCATTAGCTAGAACTTTTCTTGCAAAGGTTAGAAATCCTGTATGACTTACCATTCTATCTACCGGGCGGGTCTTACCTGAGCTTACCTGCATATATCTGAGCAATAGTTCTAGAGTTTCAATATACACAAATCCATGCTCTTCGAGGTGCTGCACACAAGTTTCGACCTGATTATAAGTTGGCGACAGACTTGCTATGCGGCCTCCGCCCCTAAGCGCCTTTGCGGCAGACTCTATACCATCCCATGGAGAGGGAAGATCTAATATCACAACATCTACATCTTGCTGATCAAAACCATCCCTGGCATCTTTTAATTTAAATTCAACATAATCCGAGTAGCCAAAGTTCTCGATATTCATCTTGGCATTCTCTAAGTGCTTTTCTCTTCCTTCGTACGTATATACCATTCCACCTGGTGCAACCGCATTTGCAAGCGCCATAGTTAGAGAGCCCGAACCTGTGCCGCATTCGATCACCCTCATTCCGGACTCAATACCCGATTTTAGAATCATGTATGCTGCATCTTTGGGGTAGATGATTTGCGTGTGCCTTTTAACCTTCATCATTTTGTCTTCCAAGGTGGGGTCCAATAGAAGAAATGGATGGTCTAAGTTTGAATAAATCCTCTCGCCGTATGATTTTCCAATGGCGTGTGCGAGCGTAAGCTCACCCTTGTGAGTACCCATCTTTTTGTCCTCTGAAATCACTACTAGAAAGGTTTTGTTATCAGGAGAAATTAAAAGTACGTGATCGCCTTCTTTAATAATCATCGTCCGCTAGATTAATTCATATTACTATTGTTTTCAAGATTCCTTTGTTGGCTCAAAGAATGTAAATAGTATAAAACCTAAAAATACCATGCACCCCGTGGCAAAGTACATAACCTCATAACCAAAATCTCTTGCAACAAGTCCAAGAGGAAATGCTAAGAAATTAATACCCATGCTGTATGATGCGTTAAAGGCTCCCATCGCTTTTCCTCTTTCATCAGAGCCTGCTTTGTCTATTACCAATGCGCTTAGTGTTGGATATAAAAATCCGTAGCCAATACTGAAGAATAGAGATATCAGAATAGCCTCAAGGGCATTGTCCACAAAATACATAGCCGCAAGAGAGACTGAAACCGCAAGTAGGCAAGGTGAAGCGATAACTTTTCTGCCCAGCTTATCTGAAATCCGGCCGCCAAAAATCCTGACTGCAGTTACTGCAATTGTGTAGGTTAAAAAGAAATAAAAAGCCGCAAGCCCTTTTGATCTTAGAAAGGTTGCGACAAAGTTTAATATAGCCCCAAGCCCACCAGCGAGAATTAAATTGGAGATCAAAATGATTGAATATCTTTTAGATGCGATCAGGCGGAAAAAACCCATCCCGTATGGATCTTTTGAACGGTGGAATTCGCCGTCTTTGGTAAACAGAGTAAGTGCAAATGCGATAAGGCTAAAAACTGCTGCGTATATGAAAAACCAATAAAAGCTTGAGAGTTCAATTATAAGTTCTCCTAGTGAGGGACCAATCGCATAAGACGCTATAGTGAAAGCGCTGAAAATTCCAAGACCTTCAGCCCTTCGCTCAGGTGGTATGTAGTCCGAGACGAAGGTTCCGGCAGATGTGAATGCAAATGCAAAAGATACACCCTGCACAAAACGGAGCAAATAAAAAAGTGGAGATAGATGGTCTATGAAGATATAGCCAAGCGAAGCTACTGCCATAATCCCATAGCCTAATAGCATAAAGCGTCTTCTTCCGTACTTATCAACCAGATAGGCCACAAAAGGTATTGCACCTAGTGATGTAATACCAAAAGAGCCCATAATAAAGCCGATGTTAGCCTCATCACCACCCAATTCCTTAATATGAATAGGCAGTAAAAAAAACGCTGAGAAATTACAAAAGAAAAAGAAGTTAGCTGCGGTGGCTAGCGTAAAATTTTTGAATTGCGAAGATGTAAAGTGGGATGACATAATATTTTGACTATATAAAAATTGAGCTTAGGATAAGCTATAATTAAAGAATAGAAATAATACCTAGAGACTTTGACAATGTATAATGACGTGATATATTTTCTGACCTTATTAATGAGCCGTTAGCTCAGTAGGTAGAGCAACTGCCTTTTAAGCAGTGGGCCGCAGGTTCGAATCCTGCACGGCTCATTCTTTGCCAGTCCCCATCGTCTAGCCTGGCCCAGGACATCGGCCTTTCACGCCGAAAACAGGGGTTCAAATCCCCTTGGGGACGCATATAACTCAAAACAGCAAATTTACTGAATTATCCAGCTTATCGAACGAGCTTTGATATCTGCTTAAATTCGTCTGTACCGGCAGTTTCGAGCAATTGGAACAAAAAAGCTTCTGTAGTTCCAACAACAGCTCCTGATTTCTCAATTAGGTTAATACCTTTTTCCCAATCGAGCTCTCTTCTGGAAATAACTGCGTCTGCCGGGACATAAACATTGTATCCTTTATTAACCATATCTATTGCTGTCTGAAGAACACACACATGGGTCTCTACTCCGCAAAGCAGCACTGAGCCCCTATCGATATCTTTTATGGCCGATTCGAACTCGGGAGACCTGGCGCAGCTGAACACAACTTTCTCAACCGGGGAAAAACCATCTACTGATTCTTTTATCTCCTCTATAGTAGGGCCCAAACCTTTTGGATACTGCTCTGTAACAGTTACTGGAATGTCTAGCACCTTTGCAGCCTCTAAAAGAATTTTCATATTCTTAAGATTAGTTTCAGTAATATCCTCTGGCATTGCGCCCATAAGTCTTTCCTGAACATCAACCACTACGAATGAAGTGTCATCTCTATTTATGAAATTCATATTGATCTCCTTTGTTGCTAAAATCACGATTTACAGAAATTTAAGAAAATAGTCTGACAATCTATAAAGGGAATATATAAAAGATAGTGCTTAAAGTAAAGAGTGGAAAGATGAGGCAGCGTCTAACACTGCCTCATTTATAATTTTAAGGTAATTAATCTTTATGTTTGGAAAACTCTTCTTCAAATCTTTGGGCTAATTCTTTGGCTTTCTTATCGTATTCAGCCTGATCATCCCAGCTCTTTTTAGGCTCTAGAAGCTTATCATCCACGTCAGGACAAGCTGTTGGAACCTGAAGCCCAAAAATTTCTACTTCATTAAATGATCCTTTTTCAAGAGTTCCATCTACTGCTGCTGTTACAAGAGCCCTTGTTTGTGGAAGAGGCATCCTTTCGCCAACCCCATAAGGGCCTCCGGTGATTCCTGTGTTAAGTAGCCACACAGTTGCACCGCTCTTTTCTAATTTTTCTTTTAGCATTGCAGCATAAAAAAGCGGAGGTCTTGGAAGAAAAGGTGCGCCGAAACAAGAGCTAAATGTAGCCTGCGGCTCGCTTACTCCTCTTTCAGTTCCTGCAACTTTTGCTGTGTAGCCTAGAGTAAAGTAAAACATTGCCTGCTCAGGTGTAAGTTTAGAAATCGGAGGCAGCACTCCGAAAGCATCGTAAGTAAGCATGAATATAGTTTTTGGAACTCCGCCAACACCCTCTGGAACTATATTTGATAATGAATCAATTTGATATGCCACCCTTGTGTTCTCAGTATGCTCAGCGCTGTCAAAGTCTATTTTTTTAGTTTCAGAATCAATTTTTACATTTTCGAGGACTGATCCGAACCTTAGAGAAGCATCATAAATTTCAGGCTCTGTTTTAGCGCTTAGCTTAATAGCCTTGGCGTAACAGCCACCCTCAAAATTAAAGACTCCGTCATCAAACCAGCCGTGTTCGTCGTCTCCTATAAGCGCCCTTTCAGGGTCTGCAGAAAGAGTAGTCTTTCCTGTTCCAGAGAGCCCAAAAAATAGGGCTACATCGCCATCTTTACCAACATTTGCCGAGCAGTGCATCGGGAATACACCCTGTTTTGGAAGCAGGAAGTTAAGAGCGGAGAATGCAGATTTTTTCATTTCCCCCGCGTATTCAGTCCCACCTATTATTGCCATTTTCTTTTCAAAATTTAATATGATAAATGTCTCAGAGCGAGTACCGTCAGTGTTAGGATCGGCTTTTAATCCCGGTGCGCTTAATACTGTAAAGCCAACAGATTCATGCGGAAGCTCTTGATCATTGGGTCTAATAAAAAGATTATTTACGAATACATTATGCCAAGCATATTCATTTATTATTCTAACGTTTTTCTTATAGTCCGGATGTGCGCCAATTTGAAGGTCTCTTACAAATAAGTCCTTACCTTCATAGTATTCAAGTATTTTTTTATGTAGTTTGTCGAAGTGTTCAGCTGAAATCGGCTTATTAATAGGGCCCCAGGCAATATCATTTTCAGTCCCTGGCTCTTGAACTATAAATCTGTCTGCCGGGGAGCGTCCGGTATGGGTGCCGGTATAAGCAACCAATGTGCCGCCTTCGGCAATTAGTCCTTCATCTCTTCTTATTACTTCTTCATATAAACTTGGAATCGGAAGATTATAGTAAATCTTTCCTGGGTTTTTTATCCCGTGCTGCTCTGCTAGATCCTTATCAGTTAATGTTTGCACTTCCTAAATTCCTCCATTATTCATAAAATACTCTGACCTAATAGAAACTTGTCTAGAAAGGGAGTTAATAGTATACAAGGATAGGCACTTTGGCAAGAATATATCTGTATTAATATGCATACCACAGACAACTAAATGGCTAAATGATCGATTTGAATATATATCTTATATATAGTCATTAAGATATATAATATTAGAGCCGATTCGCATGTAATTTTTAATAATTGTAGGCCTTTTGATATAGTATGCATACTTGGATCCATTTGACCTGACG
>JBCCIH010000022.1 GCA_039028315.1 Thermodesulfobacteriota bacterium
GGAGCGCGGCGTGAGCCTAGAATTAACCGATTCTGCTAAGCAAACAGTCGCAGAGAGCGGATATGACCCTGTTTATGGAGCGCGTCCACTTAAACGGACGATTCAGAAGCTCATACAGGACCCGCTTGCAACAGATCTTCTACAAGGCGAGTTTAATGAGGGAGATCACGTAGTGGTCGATACTGATAAAGATAACAAGTTAATCTTGGCAAAAGAAGTTAAAACCAAGAAGAAAAAAGCAGCAAACGAATAATCACCGAAAAGGCGCTTGTTTAGAGATAAACGGCGCCTTTTTATTTAATATTTACAAAATTTTAAGAAATACACTTTATATTTAATATCAAGTATATAAAAGGTCCGCTCTAACACTTCATATATTACTTTACACCTTGATTATAATACACTGCATTTATTGAAATCTTATAAATATACTTAGTGATCTCAATGACTTTGTAATGTTTCCCGACTAACTTTCTTTTTATCTATTTTGATATATAAAAATACAAATAGATATAATTCTTAATGAAATCTTAGTATATATGCGGTATTTTATGTGTATCAAAGATATCGGAGGATAGAATAATGCATAGAATCTTAAGAATTGTGAACGTATCTGTATTAGTCTCTTTATTACTATTATTGTCTATTGATGCTGCAAAAGCCCAGCTACCGCCTGCTTTTTCCTTACCTAATGCGCAGGCTGAGCCGGGTGAGCTTATTCCTGTCAATTTGGATTTCTCAAACGACGGACAGGTGGGAGCGATTAATATAAATGTAGAGTTTGACCCAAATGTAGTGTTCTTTTGCTCGTTTTTTGATGCATTTCGCGGACCTGCCCTAGATGGTCTTCCAGTTGTAAACATCTCAACTATTCTAACAAATGGCCAACTTATCATATCTTTAGACCAAGGACCAGCTCCCGTTAGTCCCCTGCCCGATGGTGAAATAATCACTATAAACACATGTGTTAATGGCAGCGCACAAGTAGGGAATTCGACATCATTGGATATTAGCGTAAATAGTCTTACAGATACAAATGGCCAAGACATTCTGCCTCCTGTTGCGGACACAACTAGTGGATCAATCACTGTAGTCAATGAGCCTCCGCAAGTAATTGATGTGACAATAAATAAGTCGGCAGACACAAATCGTATAGATCCAGGCATCCCCTCTCTTATTGCTTATACAATAACTCTGGAGGGATCTGGAGACCCAGGTGCTCAGGCAACAGCTGTTGAGGTTACTGATGCTCTACCTTTAGGGTCCTCATTTAGGGATGACCTGTCTTCTCCTGAATGCGAACAACTCATTGGGCCTTTAAACACTGTTGGATGTGATGTTGGTACGGTTAGCGCTGGTGAAGAAATCACTTTTGATATAGTTATAAGTATCACAGGTCAGCAAGGTGTTGATATTGTTAACCAAGCAATAGTTGATTATCTGGATGAATTGGGCAATCCGATTCAAAAAGATTCTAACACTGTAACCGTTCGAGTAAGGTCAGGCGGTGGAGGCGGTGGTGGAGGCGGCTGCACACTCACCAATAGCTCTAATGTACCTAATTCGATGGCTAATCTAGCTATATTCTTAATTCCTGGGTTAGTAATGATTATTAGGTCTATAATCTTTAAGAAGAAATAATTCCATGTTTAGGGGCAGTTACATGTGTAATTGCCCTTAAATTATTTGATTGATTCTACAATTTCATCCACAACTTCTTCTGGATTTTCGGCTTCTGCGATGGCTCGGCCGATTACTAAATAGTCTGCACCTTTGGAAATTGCTTCGGCAGGGGTAGTAACCCTCTTTTGGTCGTGAGTATCTGTACCTGGTCGTATTCCAGGGACTACTAAAGAGAATCTATCTCCGAATTCTTTCCTTAAAGCTTCTACTTCAACTCCGGAGCATACAAGACCGTCAATATTAGCTATTTCTGCTAATTCAGCAAGGTTCATAACAGTGTTTTCAACTGTATCTTTGATTCCTATTTGATCTAGACTCTTTCTATCGTGACTAGTTAGAACGGTAACTCCCAAAACGAGAGGTTTTGGGTAATTTAGTTTCTCAGCCTCGTCTTTTACGGCTTCTGAAACGCTTTTCATCATTTCAAAGCCGCCTAAGGTGTGTATAGTAAACATATTTACCCCAAATCGAACGCTCTGACGAGCTGTTTTCTCAACTGTTGAGGGAATATCGTGGAACTTTAGATCCAAAAATATGTTTGCGCCTAAATTTGAGAACTCTTTTAAGCCTTCAGATCCTGAATCTAAGAAAAGTATAGGCCCAACCTTAAAAGTTTTGATTTTTGTGCGTAATTTTTCTACCCAATTTAGAGCAATTTGATGCTCTGGAAAGTCTAAAGCAAGGATAATTCTTTCTTCTGGGCTTAGCTCTGGTCTTTTCATAACTTAAAGTTATACTTTAGTGTAATATATTGTTTCATATCAGTCAATTGACTTTAATAGTTCTTGCACTTCATCAACTACTACTTTAAGTTTTATATTGCGTGTATCTGCCGTTTTTCTGACCTTAACTTCGGCCTCCCCTTCTTTAATAGTCCTTGGGCCGACTGCTACTATGATCGGCACGCCAATCAGCTCAGCATCTTTAAATTTAAAACCAGGCCCTACATCTCGGTCATCTATGATCGCCTCGTATCCGGCCTCTATGAGCTCCGAATAAATCCGCTCAGACTCTGACATTATATGCTCATCTTTAACTTTAAGCGGTAGCACTGTAACTTGAAATGGAGCAAGCGCCTTTGGAAAGATCATACCACCCTCGTCATGATTCTGCTCAATGGCGGCTGCTACAGTTCGTCCTATTCCTATACCGTAACATCCCATGATAAATGGCTTCTCTTTTCCGTCAGAATCGACAAAAGTTGCTTTCATTGCTTCACTATACTTCGTCCCGAGCATAAATACATGTCCAACTTCGATACCTCTAGTGGAAACTAGGCTAGCACTATCGCAGCTTGGGCATTTATCACCATCTGAAGCTACCCTGATATCAAAAAACTCTGAGACTTCGTAATCTTCACCCAAATCTACATTGATAATGTGATAATCCTTTTTGTTAGCGCCTGTAACAGATGTCCCCATGGATTTAACCGAAATATCTGCTACTTTTCTGATTTCAAGCCCAACTGGGCCACTAAAGCCCATCGGACCGCCTGTTACTTCCTCGATTACCTCTGGAGTTGCCAATTCTACTATCTCTGCGCCCAGTGACTTTCTAAGTTTTGTAAGGCTAAGCTCATGATCTCCCCTAACAAGAGCTGCTACAGGTTTTTGATCAACTTGAACTATCATTGTTTTTATTAAATTAGAGGGCTTTACACCTAATTGTTCAGCTACTTCTTGAACAGATTTCAAGTTAGGTGTATGTACCTCTTCAACAGCTTCTTTGCTATCATTTGAGGTTTTCTCTTCCTCTATTTCTTCTCTACCAATTTCAGCTAGCTCTAAATTAGCGGCGTAGTCACATTTATCACAGCTCATTATGATATCTTCCCCTGTAGGGGCTAAAACCATGAACTCGTGAGAGAAATTTCCTCCAATATTGCCTGTATCTGCCAAAACTGCCCTAAATTCAAGCCCACAGCGCTCAAATATACGTGTATAGGCCTCATACATGGCCCAATAAGACTTCTCAGCACCCTCTACAGTGGCATCAAAGCTATAAGCATCCTTCATTATGAACTCTCTGGCGCGCATAACTCCAAATCTTGGTCTTATTTCGTCTCTGAATTTGGTCTGAATCTGATATAAATTAACTGGAAGCTGCTTATATGAATTGATATCTCGCCTTACTATATCGGTAATTATCTCTTCATGTGTTGGGCCAATACAAAATTCCCTGTCTGCTCTGTCTTTAAATCTGAGTAGTTCCTTGCCGTAATAGTCCCATCTGCCGCTTTCTTCCCATAGCTCGGCAGGCAGAACAGCAGGCATAAGAAGCTCAACAGCTCCTGCCCTATTCATTTCTTCACGCACTATCTGCTCAACTTTGCCAATTGATCTAAGCCCTAGCGGGAGATAATTATAGATCCCTGCAGCAAGTTTTCTAATCATGCCGCCCCTGATCATTAGTTTATGACTGACTACCTCAGCATCAGCGGGATCTTCTTTTAATGTAGGAATAAAATAGTTCGAGTATCTCATTACATCTCCTAAGCGGTATAAATTACCGAGTCCTGACCTAATTGCAATATCATCTCTAATCATTATCAAATGAATATCTTATTGACCTGAGTAAACCCCTAGTTATTCTATTTAAGAAATTAACCACTGAATCAGACTGCGTTATTACTCATCTAATTAGTAATTTGATTCTAATTTGGAGGGCTACATCAATATGGATACAGGTGTTTTCGAACTAATACAAAAAGGTGGTTTCTTTGTATATCCCATAATTTTATGCTCTATTGTGGGTCTAGCAATATTCCTTCAAAAAATGTGGATGCTTAGGTCTAAGAATATTATTCCAGAGGTTTTCTTAGATCAATTATACAGCTTCTTATCACAGGGAAAATTAACAGATGCTGAGGTCTATGCTCGCACAAATAACTCTTCCATTGCAAGAGTTGCCCTTGTGGCATTGGAAAATGCAGACAAGCCAAAAGATGAGCTTAGAGAGGAAATTGAGGAAGCCGGAAGAAAAGAGACTCTTGAACTTTTAAGATACACTGAAGGTTTAGGAACGATAAGTAGTGTATCAACACTTCTTGGTCTACTTGGAACTATTTCGGGTATGATCAAAATATTCAAAGTTATTGCCGACAAACCTATAGTAAATCCACCTGAGCTGGCAGGTGGAATATCTGAAGCGCTCTATACTACAGCTTTTGGTCTATTAGTGGCAATACCTGCTTTTATTGCATATAAATACATTGTGGGTAGAGCAGACGAACTCATATCACTCATGGAAGAGGAAAGCAGAAAAATTATGGAAATGGTAGTTATGAATAAACAAAGTGGTGGCCCAACCTCAGATGATACAAAAGGAATGTTTGGATGAGATTTAGAAAGCAAAAAAACGCAAAAGCCGGAACAGGAGCAACACTTGATCTTACTCCTATAGTAGATGTTGTGTTTAACCTTTTAATTTTCTTTGCTCTGTCACTAAACTTTGCAGCCACATCTGGCGGGATAAATGTAAAGCTGCCCTCAGCAAGCTCTGCGGAGCCTGTGAAAACTGAGCAGCTCACTATAAACCTCACCCAGGCTGGCCAAATCTACTACAACGACAAAGAGATAAACATTGATGATCTAGCCCCAAAGCTAGGAGAAATAGAAGATAAAGATTCTATAGTAATCATAAGAGCTGATAATACAGTACCTCATGGCCAGGTTGTAGAAGTAATGGATATCGTAAAATCAGAGGGCTTCTCTAAACTTGCCATTGCAGTTGATCAAGCTGCTGGGGCACTGGATAGTCAAGATAATTAGCTTATCTATAGTTAATATGTAATAAATTTCGACGGACATTGTCCGTTTGACACAAATTTGAATCTTATGTAGTGTTGGACTGAATTAAATCACACCTTAAAAAGATACACACTTGAGATATTTGTCACTCCTAAACAACGTAGTCACCAACTACTTTACTTTCTGGATTATATTTTTCTCGGCCATAGCCTATATCTCTCCGCAGCACTTTGAAGGGCTTAAATCTTTAATTGTTCCAACACTTGGAGTAATTATGTTTGGCATGGGGATGACTCTCACTTTATCAGATTTCAAGAGGGTTTTTATAAGACCAAAAGACATTGGAGTAGGCGTTATTACGCAGTACTTAGCTATGCCGTTTTTGGGTTTTGCTCTGGCAAAATTATTCGGACTAGACCCGCTTTTAGCAGCTGGTGTGGTTCTTGTCGGGGCCTCTCCGGGCGGAACATCATCAAATGTAATCACATACCTAGCAAAAGCAGATGTTGCTTTTTCTGTAACTATGACATCAGTATCAACAATAATCTCTCCCATAATGCTACCGCTTTTAATGTACCTATACGCAGGTCAATGGATAGATGTTCCGGTGTTAAAGCTCTTTTTATCAACTGTACAAATTATTCTTTTACCAGTTGGGCTCGGACTCATACTGAGAATGCTAATAAAAGATAATATTAAATATGTGCTACCTATTTTGCCTTCCGTGTCATCCGCTGCAATTATTTTTATTGTTGCTGTCATTGTTGCTGCAAATGCCTCATCTATTGCTGCTGTTGGGGCCGTTGTTGCAATTGTGGCAATAATTCATAACCTATTAGGTTTTTCAATCGGATATAGTGTTGCAAGGTTTTTCGGAATGGATGTTGTAAGGGCCAGGGCCGTTTCTATAGAAATTGGAATGCAAAATTCAGGATTAGCAGTTGCTCTGGCTAACACATTTTTTGGATCCCTTGCCGCTCTTCCCGGAGCAATATTTAGCGTCTGGATGAATATATCAGGCTCGGCACTAGCCTGGTGGTGGAGAAGGAGCAAAGTTGAATCAAAATGAGTAAGATTGATCACAATAAAGACAACCGCTTTCCCATTGTCGGATACTTGTTTTTAGTTGCGACTGCATTTTTCACCGCACTATCATACGCGTTTGGAAGAGCCCTTGATTTCGGTCTGGATCTGGAAACGGCAACTTTCTTTTGGTTTTTTAGCTCATTTGTATTGTCAATATTTGTAACTCTAGCGGTACCGGCTCAAAGGGCAGAAGTAAAAAAACTAAGAAGCTATGTAAAAATTTTCATCTACACTTCGGTCCTCACTTCAGTCGGAGCAGCTCTGTGGATTATGTCCATAAGAACTATTGGTATACCTCTTACTTCATTTCTTATGAAAGCCCAGACTCTTTTCTCACTATTTTTAGGGATGATATTTTTGGGTGAAAGATTAAACAGAGGTGAGAGTGTTGGGATTATAATCACAATTATTGGCGGTGTGATTGTAGCCTATCAAAGAGAATGGGGTCTTTTGATTGGTACATTAACCGCTCTTAGCGCCGCATTTCTGTACTCCTGCATCTCTTTTATTGTAAAAAAAGTAGCAAATGATTTAAACATGCTTATGGTAGCTAACCTAAGGGCGCTCGGGGTCTCAGTAGTTATGATTACGTTTTTGGTAATCACAGGAACATTTGAAATGCCTTCTCGGGCAATTGATATAGTGTTTATGGCCCTTGGCGGAATCAGTGGGGCATATATTGCCAAAGCAAGTCAATTTCAGGCAATTAAAATGATAGATGTGTCCCGTACAACTGCTATTATGCCAATGGAATCTTTGTTCGTAGTTCTTTTATCGTATTTTATATTCGATGAGATTCCATCTGTGATTAAACTCCTAGGCGGAGGTTTAATAATTGTGGGCGTGGTATTTCTTGTAATCTTTAGAGGACAGCGGCCTGATGTGATGGATAAATAATGTTAGATCAAAATACTTAGATATGCATAGAGTCCGCATGCAACAATAAAAAGCCCAGTAATCTTATTTAGAAGCAGTGCTCCGCGCAGTCCCATTTTGCCCCTATATTTAAAAAACATATAACACACTAGAACATATAGAAATATAGCGCCAGTAAAAACCCCTAGTATTAATAGCGCCACAGAGGCGTAACTCACGATTGGATTCACAATTCCTAATATCGCATAGACTGCTATAATAGATAAGATTACAAGAGGGTTTGAAATCGTGAGCAGAAATGATGAGCCAAATGTGCCAAAGTGGTTTATCTTAATACTATTATCAACAGAATCTTTAGGCTTAGTCAGATATACTCTAAGGCCAAATAATATGAGTATGACGCCGCCCACAATTTTAATCCAAACTTCGTTTTCAGTAAGAAGTCCTGAAATAAAAGCTAGACCAAACGCCGCAATAATAGCAAAAATACAATCTCCAATCGCAGCAGCAATGCCAGAGATTATTCCGGCTGGTAAACCATTATTCATTGTTCTTTGAATACATAAAACTCCTACCGGACCAATAGGAGCCGATATAATAAGTCCAACTAAAAATCCTTTGAAAAAAAGTGAAATGTCCATGGGAAATATTTAGCAATTACTTAAGTTATTCTTCTTCAATGCCCTCGCCAAATCCACTGTCAATAAGTTCTTGTATCCCCTTTATCGCTTTGTCTGCGTCCGTGCCGCTAGTTACAACTTGAATTTCACTGCCTTTAATTGCAGCAAGTGATAGGACGCCCAAAATACTCTTTCCGTTAACCTTATAGCCGTCTTTCATGATTTTAATATCACTATTGTATTTAGAAGACGTTTTCACGAATACTGCAGCAGCCCGTGCGTGAAGGCCTAATTTATTTTTGATTTTGAGTACCCTGCTATACTCCTGATCCGGCATCTACCCGATCCCCCTTTACACATTTAAAACAAATTGCTGCAACTTATTATAATTTTGGGAATATTTTTTACAAATAAATAGCCCTAGCTCTGAGGTCTGAACAGAGATTTGTTGACTTCTTTATTAAGTTCTATGTCCTGTTCATAAACAATTGTAATAGATAGTCCTTTTGATTTGAAATCGATAGTTTTAGGAAAATATAATCCGTCTTTTAAGTCCGCAAAGTATTCATAGTTTATTGTAGCTTTTTGGCTCTCGTGCAAATAAAATTCTGCTCTCTCAACTCTAAAATTATCTTTGTTTACCCATAGATAATCAGCTAATTCTGTCGTTTGTGAATGGAAGGTTAATTTAATAAGATTGCCATCTGCACTTAATTCTGGAGATGAGCTCAGATCAAAAACACTCTCTGGCAGTCTTCCTAATATGAGATTTACTAAATTCTCAGAGGTTATCTTGAGGTTTAGTCCTGGGTATAGACTCGCGAGATCAAATTCAGTGTTGGCATCATAAACGGCCCTTTCAGAGGGAGAGATAATATATATATTATCTCCGTCTGATGATATAAAACCAACTGTTTTTCCAAAAGGATTTAGTGCTTCTAATCTCAGAAGATCGGGTCTTTTGGCGATGGTTACCTGTGTGTATGATATTTTGTCATCACGCGTTTTAATTTTTACTTTTGCAAGCCCCTTAATTGATCTTATAGCAGACTCGGATCGCGAAATTCTCTCTAAAATTGCTTCTGTTTGTGAATCTTCTATTGTCACAGTCGGCGTTTTGGCTGCGCAAGAAGTTATTAGTATAATCAGGGATAAAACTATTAGCTTTCTAAGTATTTTTATCTTATTCACAATCAGCTTTGAGTTCCAATTCTTCTTTTTATGTCGCCTACTTTTTTATAGAGCCTCTCCTGCAATTTAGGATCTATATCGCTGGGTTCCCGCTCTATTAACACAACCCCTCTTTCATAATATTCTAGAGCTCTCTTTAAGTTTCCTTTCTTCTCATAAACATCGCCAAGATGCTCCATAATAGCAGGATCATCAGGCTGAAGTGATGCAGCCTGATTTAATAGATCAAGAGCCTTATTATACTGACCTTTTTGATAATATACCCAGCCAAGGCTATCTAATATGTATCCTTTATTGGGACTTATCTCTAAAGCCCTATTTATAAGCGCTTCTGCTTCATCTAGTCTCTCGCCCCTCTCCGCATATGTGTAGCCTACAAAATTTAGTGCATCGGCATTGTTAGGATCAATTTTAATCAGTCTCTTCATTGCATCTAGGGACTCGGGAATTTGTTCATTTAGATAGTAAATAACCCCTAATGAATACAAAATAGTCTTACTATCCGTATTCGTTTCTAGATATGTATTATAGAGCTTAACCGCATCCTGATCCCTATCTAGATTTCTATAAGTTCTGCCAAGGTAATTAACAACAATTTCATTGTTAGGATCGTTTTGATATACCTTTTCCATTAACTTTAGAGAGCCTTCTAAATCGTCTTGTTTCTCCAATATGAAAGCTTTTTGTACCTGGATTTCATTGTAGAGTTCTGAATCAGAATCAATTGTTTCAAGAAGTTTCAAGGCCTCGGTATAATTTCCAACCTCTATATATGAAAGTGCTAAATAGTATTTAGCTTTTTCGTCATTAGGATTACCCAGTAGTATTAATTGAAACTCTTCGATTGCTTTATCAAATTCTCTATTCTCAATATATAAGAGTCCTAATCTCAATTTTAAATCAGGGTTTCTATAATCTAAGTTCTCTGCTTTTTCGAATTGTTCCTGTGCATCTTCTTTCCTGTTCACCCTAAAGAGAAAATTTCCATATCTAACGTATGTGTCTAAGGTGTTTGGATATAAAGATATTATAGATTTGTATATGTTCTCAGACTCCTCATAGCGTCCTTGTTTTTCGTATACAAGCGCAAGCTCTATGAGTGCCATAACAAAACTAGGGTTTAGTTGTAATGATTCGTTATACAGTTCTTCTGCCTTATCAAAATCTCCTTTTTCATAATAAAGTCTGGCTAAAAAGAAAAACCCTCTTTCATTATCTGGATACAGCTCAGTGATTTTTTTAAAATGTTTCTCTGCAGAATTGTAGTTGCCTGCTTCTGTCTCTATGATTCCTAGAAAAAGTAGTGATTCTGCATCTCGAGGGTTTAGTTCAACCGCTCTTTTTAATATCTTTATCGACTTTTCTCTTTGTTCTGAATCTTTAGATGATGCATAAATTTTTCCTAAAAGAGTAAAAGACTGAGAGTGATTAGGATCTATCTCAATTGATTTTTCTAGCTTTTCTAGCGCATCGTCTATACGGCCGGATGAAATGTACATTAATGCTAAATTATATTTTAAGTATGCAGAATTGTCGTCGTAGGTTTCGGCAATTTCGAGCTGTGATAATGATTCTGGGAATTTTCTGTCTAAAAGCAGCATTCTGGATACTGTGAAATGATAGTAAGATTTACTTTTAGGCTCTAGGCTGCTATCAGAAAAAGTATCTGCATCAATCTCAGTAGCTGGTTTTTTGGTTCCGCACCCAGCCATGCCGAGCACTAAAAACGCCAGTACTAGAAAGAATGATAGGTGTGAATGTGTTTTTCTAATTGTTCTAAGAAGCATCAATTATCTCGATATTTAGTTTACCCACTAGTTTTGATATCTCTGCACTTTTTGCAAAATTACCTTCAATTAATTTAATATGCGTTGCATCTGCAGGAAACTGTCCATAAGTTGAGTCTACAGCAACCCAATTGTCTAAGAGAACCTCGTTCCATGCATGATAGTAAAAACTATTATCATAATACATAACTCCGAGCACTGTTTTAGTAGGTATCCCAGCGGCCCTTGCCATAGCTGAAAATAGAGCCGCGTGTTCGTTGCAATCTCCAACTTTAGTATTTAACACATCTTTAGCATTAGGAAGGCTTACAGTAGGCGATTTCTTGATATTCTTATATATCCAGTTGTTAATTTTCTTAGCTGCTGTTTTTGGATTACGCTCTCCGTCTAAAATTTTATTAGTAGCTTGAATTATTTCCTCGTCGTCACTTTGAATGAGGAAATCAGCCTGTGTGTATTCTCTAAATTCTTTAAATTTATACGGCAGAGTATATGAAATCTCCTTCGATACAGGTTTTTTTGATTCGATAACTATATAGTCATCAATTATTTTTTGTCTATAACCATCTTCAAGTTTAAATTCATTAAAATCTATTCCGCCTAGCTTTATTGTAAGGGCTTGTAATTTAGACGGATCCTTTATTTTTTTGTTACTTGGTATAGAAGTTTTTTGTATTATATTAAAGCTCTTATTTTTTTTATCTAAAATGTCTTTTTTAGATTCTCTAATTGCAACTAGATCAGGGGGTGATTCTTGTTTAATAACTTTGCCTTCACTTGTAATCCAAGAAATTATCTCTACCCCATTTAAATCTGATATAACTTTATATGTATCAAATTTTCCAAGAGGAATCTCAATACTTTCCAAGTTTCCTATTCTATGGGTGGATTTATTAACATTTATTCCCATTAGAACTGAGAGCGGCTCGAATATAGAGAATTCATACTCATCAGCGGGCCTAAGATTATTTCTGGTGAGAATTTCAGGCACGAGCGATAGTAAAACTAGCTCTCTATCTATAGACAAAAAACGCTCTGACTTGCCCGATACAGTCTCTAGAGTAATAGCTAATCCTTTATCTTCCCTATTCCCTCTAGCTTTTAAATTTATATTGTCAGAGCTCATTTCATATTCAAAAGTTAATATTTTATAATTCTGGAGTTTATAAGTAGCTTCTGAGAAAACTTCCCTATCTTCACCAAGAAGATTGATTTTAAAATTTGTTAGCTCATAAACTTTTGTAAAACCATCCTTTCTCAATATGGAAGTATGTGAGAATCCAACTCTTTTATCATCAGAGTATATTCCCATCCAGTTTTCTTCAATTGATTCTTCCAAGGCCTGTGAGTTTGGCGATGATAGCAAGTGAAAGTTAGCAAATATTAAGGTGAATATTAGGAGGTTCTTAAATGCTTTCATATATGAATAATCTACATCTGTTTCATATCACACTCAAGATAATATTATTATTGATTTTGGTATCAAAGATTAAAATATAAAAAAGGGAGCGCCTTTTAATTAATCTAAAAGCGCTCCCTGTAATTTATTGTATAAATTTGAAAAATTGACTCTATGCAGATTGTATAGCTCTTCTTCTCATAACTATAAAGCCTATAACTCCTAACATAAGAGCTGTGGCTATGAGTCCCCACTCAGATAGAGTTGGTACATTTCTAGGATGTGCAAATTTTGGTAATACACTTTCTTTGCAGCAAAATCCATCAGTTCCTCCCAGAACACCTTCTACCACTGGAGTTGACCCAATTAATTTGCCATTTCCGGTTGCTTTATCGAATTTATAAAGTCCTCCAGAGAATCTATCTTGCCCATATACGTTGCCAAATGAGTCCGCAAACATAGAAGCAAAATTAACATTTGATTCCTCTCTACTAACATTTGTGGGCCCGACTATGGCTACTGTTCGCTCTATAATATCTATTGCGATAAGATTGTCAGCAGGTATCTCGTCATCATTAGGAACGGCATCACCACCTGATACTGCATAAAACAGACCATCAACCGGGTTAAAAGTCATGTCAGTTGTACTAAACAAAGGTCCATCAATCATAACTACATTGACAACGGCTGGAATATCGACATCTATTCCGTACATAATATTAGGAAAGGCTTCAAATGCCTGCTGGTAGACATATAGAAGACCATCGTCTGCAAAATCACCGGCCGGATAGTTTATCATTTCTAAATTAGCTATTGGACCAAGATCTTCTACAGCTCCATTAGAACCAAGCCTAAATAGATTGGGTGTTCCAACGATAATGCCATATGCAAAATTGTCTGCGCTTCTATATCCGACTGAATTTATAAATCGCCCTGCATTAAACGATGCTACTTCAGTTTGACCAGTAAAAGCATTGTGAGCTAGAGTACTTCCGTCAGTGTTAAATACCTGATAAAACCTATTGTCACATTGAAATGGTATAGGTATCTGAGCATATGATTCTACAGTCAAGCCAATTAAAAGGATTAATGTTATTATTCTTATAATCATTTTTCATCCTCCTAGATGTTTAATTAACAAATATATCCTAACAAGTAACTAGTTAATTGTAAAGTTTAATAGTGCATTCGCTAATACATTTTCTTTATTCATAACTAGAATAAGGATATTTGTGTATAATATCTAAGCTACATTGACACAAAAAATATATTGGGTTCAATAAATGATATGAGTGTTGAATCAATTTACGATAAAATACTTAATTCAGAGCGGGTCACTTGTGATGAAGCTATGGTTTTGCTAAAAGACGCGGACACGATTAAAATGGGCTCTTTAGCAGATTCTGTAAGAAGGAAATTTCATCCAGACGGAACAGTTACATTTGTAGCCGACACTAATCCTAATTATACAAATGTATGTGATACAGAATGCCTATTCTGCGCATTCTGGAGACCCCCAAGTGCTTCAGATGCCTATACGCTGAGTGTGGATAAAGTTATAGATATTATGCGCACCTCGTACCACAACGGTGCCACAACGGTTCTTTTGCAAGGAGGTCACAACCCTGAGATAGATCTGGATTATTATCTAGAGATTGTAAAAAGAGCCAATGAGGAGATCCCCGATCTTCATCTGCACGCATTTTCAGCCCCTGAAGTCAGTGCGATTGCAAAATATACTGGAATATCTACAACTGATGTACTGCAGCAGCTATGGGACGCAGGGCTTAGGACAATTCCCGGCGGCGGCGCTGAAGTGCTATCAAATAAAATTAGAAAAAAAATCAGCCCACTTAAAATAGACGCCGATGAGTGGATGAGGGTAACCAGAGAGGCACATCTAGTAGGCTTTAAAACCACCGCGACTATGATGTTTGGCCATTTTGAAGAAGATGAGCATATTGTAGAGCATCTTGAGCGAATTAGAGAACTTCAAGATGAAACCGGGAACTTCTTGGCATTTATCCCATGGACATTTAAACCCAAAAATACTTTTTTAGAGCGAAAGCTCTCAAGCGAAGTAGGCGGCGATAGGTATTTAAGAGTACTAGCGCTATCGAGAATATATTTAGACAACTTTAAGCACATACAAGGCTCATGGTTCACGCAAGGCAATAAAGTAGGCACTATCTCCATGTACTACGGCGCAAGTGATCTTGGAGGGACACTGTTTGATGAGAATGTATTAACTTGTGCTGAAAACAAGTACCGCTCTAGCTTAGATGAACTGGTTCATATGATCAGATCTGCGGGTTTTAAGCCGGCTCAAAGAAATACATACTATGAAGTTCTAAATAGATTTTAGTCATTATCCTTTTCATAACGATAGATTTTTACTTTCCAAGATTTCCCATTGAATTCTGTTGAGCACCAGAGCTTTGAAAAATACATCATCATAAAATCAAAGAACTCATATGCAGAGCTTGTATAGACTGGGCTTTTGGTAAAGTCCAAAACATCTATAGAATTTAATGCCTGATATTCAGACGGAGAGAGTTCAAAATCAATCCCGCCCTTCTCTATTTCTAGTGTATTTGCAATTTCAGAAATACGAATGTTACCTTGATAATCTAATCTTATAATTAAATATCCAAGAGACGACATGGATCCATCAACAATTTGTGATGCTAAGAATTCATCAAGTTCTGATAAATGCAGTTCTTTGTCCTGAGTTATATCTTTACTCATTTAGATATTATGATATCCGGGCCCTTAGAAAACTAAAGGCCCGGATATTTAACGATTTAACGGTGAGAGAATCTATTTTGTCTAGATGTCGGGATATTTCTTGGAGGTTTGTTATAGGTTCTTTGCTGATAGTTTCTGCTCTTATTATATGAGCGCGTTTGTTTGCTAGAATAAGTCTTTTTATTAGATTTTGACTTGGCTTTGTAGCTAGAATTCATACTAGATCTAGTTTTTTGTTCATACTTGGCTTTATATCTCTTATCTGATCTATTATCTATTTTATGTCTACCATTTTGATTCTGTAGTTGATTTCTTTTTTGGTTGTGGACCTTATTCTTCTGAACCTTCTTTGTAGTTATCGCATCTTCGGGCCTAAACCCTGACTGTGGCCTGTTCTTGTTTTTATATCTATTGTTATGATTATTTTGTCTTATCTCTCTGCCATAGTCTGCACGAGATTTGGGATATTGATTTACTCTGGTCTGTCTATCATAGCCATTGGGAAGAGATGATTTATTGTATCTGTTAGGCTTTTTGGATTGTCTATCAATTTTTGGTCTGTAAACATTGTAGGATTTATCTTTTGCATAATTTAAATTCTTTTTCCCTCTAACAGTTATAAGGTCTTTATCCACTATTTTATGTCTATCCAGTTTTTTGTTTAAGTGTCTTTCAACCTTCTGCCTATTAGGACCATGATTAATCACTTTATTATCATAGCGCTTTATGTTTGTAACATGTCTTGAATTTCTTACTACAATAAGATCTTGAGGACGAAGGGCTTCTTTGCCGGCGTGTTTGTGATCTCCAAACTTATGATATGGCATATAAACGCAGTGTCTTGCAGGTGGTTTGTAGTGACCGTAATCGTGGTAGTAATCGTGATAATATTTATGTTTTTTATAGCGGTGCTTGTGATAGCGGTAGGGTTTGTAGTAAGACTTATATGAATTAAAGACGAATCCAATTTCAACGAAAAAACCTCTATCTGGCGGAAGGGGTGCCCAGCCTATATAATCAGGGCTTTCATGCCAGCTAACCCATGCTGGTGCCCATGTTGTACCGGGTATCCAAACCCAGCCTGCGTAGTCATCAAAGACCCACCGGCCGTAGTGGTAAGTGGCCCATCCCCAGGGCTCATATGATATCCACAGCCATCCCTGATCCGAC
>JBCCIH010000023.1 GCA_039028315.1 Thermodesulfobacteriota bacterium
AGAAAACTGGCAAACGCCAGCTCATCCATTCCTTCTGGTAAAGGAGCGATCGCTGAGAAAATCATCTTTGGATCGCCGCCTAAAACTACAGCTACTTCAAGATCCTTGCCGAGTTTCCCTGCTTCGTGGTAGTGCGCGGCTCCGCCCTTATGTGCGTGCCAATGCATACCAGTTGTTTTCTCATCAAAAACCTGCATTCGGTAAATGCCTAAATTACGTTTGTTATTAGTTGGATCTTGTGTAAGCACAAGACCTAAAGTCACAAAACGTCCACCGTCTAAGGGCCAGCATTTAATAATAGGAAGCTTATTTAAGTTTGGCTGCTCCTCAATTTCTTGGGAAAATCCCCACTTTGCTTTTTTCGTTCTCATTGAGAGAAGATCATATGCCTTAGGAAGAACAGAGAAAAAGGACTTAAGTGATGGGGGATTTAATTTATGAAAGAGCTCAACTAATTCTTCTCCTACATCCCTTGGTCTTCTGCCAAGAGCAAGTTCAACCCTTTCTTCAGTTCCAAAGAGATTAATGGCTAAAGGAAATGCTGCGCCTTTGACATTTTCGAATATAAGCGCCGGCCCGCCCTCTTTTACAGTGCGGTCTGCAATCTCAGCGATTTCTAAAATGGGATCAACTTCAGCCTTGACGTGTTTTACATCGCCGATTTTCTCTAAATAAGTGATAAATTCTCTGAGGTCATAAAACTGCTTTTTGGCCATGAACAAATACCTTTTAATTTTTGGAATAAATACAACAAGAAGTTGGATATTGTATTTGCAAAATTGTTATAAGAGAAATGAGGCTATTCGAGCTCGTCTTGCCTCCAGCCGTTTTCTGTTTCAACCCCTACTAAATTCAGTAGCTTGTCGACATACCCACCGATAATCTGATCTACTGAATCCGCACCCATGTAGTCTGTGGGACATATCGGAGCAATAATCACTCCCTCACGGGATAGCTTAAGTGCGTTCTCTAACGCAATCGAGCTAAGTGGGGTTTCTCTTACTGCAATTATTAATTTTCTTCTCTCTTTGAGTGCTACCTGCGCAATTCTTGTAATCAATGTATCAGCAATCCCGTTTGCAATTTTGGCAAGTGTCGAAACTGAACACGGGGCAATAACCATGGCATCAAAGTGATTGCTGCCAGATGAAAATGGAGCGCCTAAGTCATTATCACTATATATTTCATTAACCCACGGCTTAAGCTCTTGAATTTTAAGACCAAGCTCGTCATTTAGCACTCTTTTGCCCCATTTGCTTGCTATTACGTATTTATCCCCTGGGCATCTTCTAAGAAAATCAACCCCGTATGCAACTCCGGAAGCACCTGTTAGACCAACGATTGTTCTCATAACTATGGTAAGTATAGCCCAGCGAGCACAAAAAGGAAGACGGCAATGCCGACTAAAATGTTAATTCTAAAGAATGCTAGATCAACATTATCGGCTTTCCTGTGCTCTAGGTATAAAAGAGCCCCTATAACCACTAGTAATATGGCAGCCGCTATAGTCTTGAACATAAAGAAGTAAAGGAAAGCGAGAAAGAAAAATGCTGATTGATGTAAAGCGCTTGATACTGTTAATGCAATATCTCGTCCATAAATCGAGATCATTGAATATATCCCGTTTTTCCTATCGAACTCCTCGTCTAAAGTGGCGTATATAATATCGAATCCTGCCACCCAGCAAAGCGTAAAAAGCGAAATTGCAATAGCTGGCACAAGTTCGGCAAATGAACATGTAACTGCTATATAGCCCCCAAGCGGCGCCATAGCCAATCCCAGACCTACGCCTAGATGACAAAGAGGGGTAAAACGCTTCATTAGAGGGTATAAAATGAAAATCACAAGCGGGATTGGTGAAAGCAGAAATACTAGATTACAAATCAAATATGCGGAGACAAAGTAAAGAATAAGTCCTAGAACAGTAATTATGTAGGCTTTAGTAAGGCTGATTTTCCCCGATGGCAGCTCTCTATCCTGGGTTCTTGGATTATTTGCATCAATCTTGCGGTCTAAAATTCTATTGATGGCAAGAGCGGCTGTCCTAGCCCCAGTGCCTGCTAATATAATCAACACTAACAGTTTCCAGCTGGGAATCCCTTTAGCTGCTAGAAAAACCCCTGCAAATATTAGGGGTAAAGAAAAGAGCGTGTGCTCAAATTTTATAAAGTTTGAATACTGTTTTAATTTATCCATTGGGATTATTGGATTTTACCTGTAAATCGAACTATTTACTTTACTTTTACTTCTTGTTCTATAGAATTACCAACAATCTCAATTAGGGGATAAGAAATGTCTAGACCAGATCTAACCCAAAGAGTTTCCGAAGACCTAATAAAAGGAAATATTGAAGGTATTCGCGACGCACTTTCTAACATACACCCCTCAGAGATTGCCAGCATTATTCAGAATTTCGATCCCGATGACCACCCTAAAATTCTTGAAGCTCTTGATAACGAAACTGCCTCTGAAGTGATCTTAGAGCTGGATCCTGAGCAAAGAGAAGACATCCTTGAGGACTTTGATGCCGATAAGATCGCAGACTATGCGGATGAGATGGACTCTGATGATGCCGCAGACCTATTAGGAGAGCTTCCAGAGCAGACAGCGCAAACCGTGCTGGATAAAATGGATCCTGAAGAAGCAAAAGACGTAAAACCGCTTCTTAAATATCCCGAAGACACAGCTGGTGGTATTATGCAGACTGAGCTTGTAAAGGTCAGTCAAAATTCAACAGTAAGAGATACTATTAACTGGATTAGACTAATAGCCGATGAGGTTGAAGATTTTCTTATGATTTTTGTAACTGATGAACATGATAAATTAATCGGCGAAATTTCTCTTAGTAAACTTGTGCTTGCTACTCCTACTACAAAAGTAACAGCGATTATGCAGCCGGTAGAGGTTACTGTTACTCCCTACATAGACCAGGAAGAAGTGGCAAAAATATTTCAGAAATACGATATTCTATCCCTGCCTGTTATAGACAGTACAGGTGTACTGCTTGGAAGAATCACAGCTGACGACATTTTAGATGTAATCACAGAAGAGGCCTCTGAAGACATGCTCCAGCTTGCTGGTGTAGGAGATAGTCTTCACCCATTATTTACACCTACTGTAACCAGACTAAAACTTAGAACTCCTTGGCTCCTATTAACACTTGTGGGTGAGTTATTCATTGCATTTATTATTGTGAGTGCTTTTCAGCCTACACTTGAGAAAGTTGCAATTCTTGCAGCATTTATGCCGGCAATTATGGCAACCGGAGGTAATGTCGGGCTTCAGACAACCACTATCGTTATAAGAAGTATTGGTATGGGAACCATAAGTATTACTCAGATTTTTAAGGTAATTGTGTCTGAAGCAAAAGTCGGTCTAACTCTGGGAATCATATGCGGGCTGATCGCTGCTCTAATTGGAGCTCTAATTAGCTATAATCAACCCGAAGTTTTCAAATTGGCCACAGTTGTATTTATAGCTATGGTATCTGCAACATTTGCCACATCTTTTGTAGGAGTTGCAGCGCCACTCTTGCTGCACAAATTTCATTTTGATCCTGCCGCAGCATCAGGACCATTTCTAACTATGTTCAATGATATATTCGGCTCCGTGTTCTACCTATTTATAGCCATGCTGATTTTTTAAACCCTCAGGACCTTTATTAAATCTAGACATAAAGAATTACCATGAATGTAGTTTATAATTCTCAATATGAGAAAGATTCGTATTAGACCTCGCTATACTTTCACTACCAACCTTAGCAAATCGCAAGTACTGTCTAAATTAAGAGAGGGTCTTGATAATACTAATGCATTGAGAGGGAAATTTGTAAAACCTTTAGTTGTAATTTCACTAATTGAAGAAAATCAGCATTTTTGGTCACCGGAACTTAGTCTAGATTTAGAAGAGAAAAAAGGGGTTACAGAAATTAGGTGTACTCTAGGTCCACGCCCTAGCATTTGGACTATGTTTGCTACTTTCTACGGATTCTCTATCCTTGTGGGAGTTGCCGGACTGGTACTGGGCTTTTCTCAACTATCACTAGGAATGAACACTACTGGATTCTGGCTTGTTCCCGCATCTATTATACTAATTACTGTGGCTTATATTATTGCAATTATTGGTCAGAGGATGGCATATGATCAGATGCTTGAACTTAGGTCTTTTATAAAAGCAGTATTGAAGGACAATAATTAATACTATGGATTCTAGTGAAGCTTTATTACTTAGAAAAATACCTTACCGTGATTCTGACTATATTCTGAGTCTGTTTACAAAAGACCTGGGGAAAATAAGTGGAATTGCCAGGGGGGCTAAAAACAGCATGAAGCGCTTTGGAGCAAGACTTGAGCCTTTTGTGCATTTCAATCTAACCTTCAAAGACACTGGAAAAGATTTTAAAATCATCCAAGACACAGAGACAATAGAAGTATTTAGCAGATTCATAGAAGACATTGAGCTCTTCTCATTTGGCAACCTTATTTTAGAAACAACTGATGCATTAACTCCTAGAGAACTATCTAATCCTGAGATGTTTGAGTTGTTGATTGAGGCACTTTCAAGAATGAATTCAAAGGAAAATCCTCTAATAGTAGTTGTGCATTTTCAACTTCAAGCTCTTTCAATCTCAGGTTATGAACCTAATTTAAACTCGTGTGCAAAATGCGAAAAAGTAATAGATGGAGATTCCTATTTCAGTATTAAGGGAGGGGGCGCAGTTTGTTTTGATTGTGGAGGAGAGAAGAAAAAAGGCTTTATTTTTTCTAGAGATTTTCTAATTGATGAAGAATTAATGAATGCTAACCTTGAAAAAGTCCTAAAATACATAAAACTCTTTATAAAATTCACTGAGCACCATACGGAAAAAGAATTAAAGTCCGCCAAGTTTATAGAGGAGCTTAAATTATGATTATGATCCCTGGTTTTTTGGGAAATGCTGTTTCGTCAGGAGTTAAGAAGAAAGGCAAAAAAGACCTTTCATTAATTTATTCTGAAACTCCTGCAAAAGCAGCCGCTGTATTCACTACAAATATAGTCAAAGCGCCTCCTGTTCTGCTCGGCATGGAAAGAATTAAGAGCGGCGTTTGCCAAGCTGTACTTATAAATAGCGGCGTGGCCAATGCATTTACTGGAAAGCCTGGGCTTAAAGATTCAATTGCGACCTCTAAAGACGCAGCTAAAGAGCTTGGTATTGATGAGAGTCTTTTAATCCCTTCATCTACCGGAGTTATTGGCGGACGGCTTCCAAAAGATAAAATGAAAAAAGCACTTCCCTCGCTAATTAAAGGATTGAGGCCCGATGGATTTTTAGATGTGGCAGAGGGGATTATGACAACAGATGCGTTTCCCAAATATGCATCCAAAAAAGTAACTATTGGAAAAAAGAGGGGTACAATCGCAGTAATTGGAAAAGGCGCTGGGATGATTGCACCCAACATGGCAACTATGCTTGCCTACATACTTACTGATTTTAATGTTGGTAAAAGGGCTTTAAATAAAGCACTCAAAAATTGTGTTAACAACTCTTTTAACAAGATAATTGTGGACGGTGATACTTCGACAAATGATACAGTGCTGATGCTCGCAAACGGTGCTCTTGGCAATATAGCGATCAAAGAAAGCGGAGCAGAGTACCAAAAACTTGAAGCTGCCGTCACTGAAGTAGCAAGCGAAGTTGCCGAGATGATTGTTAAAGACGGAGAGGGAGCGACAAAGGTAGTTAAGATAATAGTTAAGGGCGCTCGGACTCAGAGCGACGCAGAAAAAATAGCACGGGTTATGGGAACTTCCTCACTTGTTAAAACCGCATTTTTTGGTGAAGACCCAAACTGGGGCAGGATTGTTGCTGCAGCCGGAAGGGCCGGAGTTAATTTTGATCCTGATAAAATAGATCTATATTTTGATAAAGAGAAGATTTTAAGCAATTCTAAAGAAGTGATCAATGAAAAAAAAGCTCAGAGGGTACTCAAAAAACCTAAGTTTGAAATTACGCTCAATATAAAGAGCGGTAAGGCAAGCTCATTTGTGATCGCGAGCGATTTAACATATGAGTACATAAAAATTAACGCTCACTATAGAACATAAACTATTTTGTATCCACTCCTACAAGTTCACTCAAGTTTGAGACGCCTTCTTTGTCTAAATACTCTATGATGCCCCTATTGATCTTGCCCGCTACTGCTGTACCCTCGCCTCTTATTGCAGTCACTAACTGAAGGGCCTTTGCACCGGCTTTGATTTTTTCAATTGCACTCTCGGCGCTGTTGACTGCTCCAACTCCCATGATATCCAACTTATCCCCTGCCTGTTTGTAGATGTGAGATATTATCTCTGTTGTAATTTTCCTGTAATCTTCATCATCCCCGCTCAGCCCTCCAGGGCTGTTTCTCCACTTCTCCCCATATTTGCCTTTAAGATCTGGACTAATTGTAGTATTGGATGCAATGATTCCTGATAGACCATAATCTATAGCAACCCCAAGCACATCATCAATGGCTTCATATGTGAGATCAGGAGCTATTTTTACAAATAACGGTTTTCTACCCCCGCACTCATCCATTACGTTTTGAACTGCTTGTATAAGAAGAATTGTATGATCCTTTTCCTGAAGCTTTCTTAATCCCGGAGTGTTTGGAGAGCTTATGTTTATTGCGAAATATGATGCGTACTCATACATTCTATTTGTGACAGCTGCATATGCTTTTGGGGCGTCTTCATGCGCTACGTCTTTATTGAGCCCAAGGCTTATGCCAATTGGCACGGGGCTATTTTTATACCTATCTAGATTCTTGGCAACGATATCCATACCAGGACTGTTAAAACCAAGCCAGTTAATAGCTGCCCCCGAGGAGACCATATAGAGCCTTGGCTTTGGGCTTCCGGGCTGACCGTATTCTAATACTGAGCCCACCTCTACAGAGGCAAATCCCAGGTGCCATAGTGCAAGTACAGCTCTTCCCTTTTTATCCCAACCCGCCCCTACTATTAGAGGGTTTTCTAGCTCCAATCCGCCCAAGCTGGTTTTTAACCTGGGGTCTTGTAATCTTTTGTGCTTATCTGAGAATAGTTCTAAGAGTTTTAAAGTAAGTGGAGAGTATTCTGCTAAATGAAGGGATTCACGAGCCAGGTCGTGAAAAGTTTCTGAGTCAAACTTATTTAATATAGGCCTTACGATCTGTTTATACATTGAACCTAAATAGTATTATATCACCATCTTTAACAATGTAATCCTTGCCTTCTGATCTCATCTTTCCCGCATCTTTAAGCGCTGCTTCTGATCCGGCCTCTAAAAAGTCATCATATGACGCCGTCTCTGCTCTAATGAAGCCTCTTTCAAAATCTGAATGAATGACTCCTGCCGCCTGAGGGGCCTTGGCATCTTTAGTCACAGTCCATGCCCTTACTTCTTTGGGTCCCTGAGTGAAGTAAGTTATTAGGCCTAGTTTTTCATAGGCTACTTTTATAAGCTTGTCCATACCCGAGTTCTCAATTCCAAGTTCCTCTAAAAACATTTTCTTCTCTTCATAGTCAAGCTCAGCAATTTCAGCCTCGATCTTAGCTGATAAGACAATCACCTCAGCGTCTTGAGTGCTCGCATATTCTCTTACTTTATTTACCTCTTCATTTCCTGAGGAATCAGCTAAGTCATCCTCTGATACATTGCATACATACATAACTGGTATATCAGTAAGCAAAAACATCTCTCTAATCACTTCAGCGGACTGATCATCTCTGGGAAAGTTAATTGCCTTATTTCCCTTCTCCAAGAATTCTTTTAGGCTTGATACAACCTCAAGCTTTGCCTTAGTTGTTTTATCTCCGCTTTTAGATTGCGAGATTAACCTTTCTTCTCTTTTTTCAACAGTTTCAAGGTCTTTTAAAAGGAGCTCGTCTTCAATAATATGAATGTCTCTAATGGCTCCCGTTGAGCCTTCGACGTGCATAACGTTGTCATCCACGAAACACCTAACGGTATGAAGAATAAGATCGACTTCCCTTATGCTGGCTAAAAATGCATTACCCCTGCCCTTTCCCTCTGATGCTCCTTTAACTAGACCCGCAATATCTACCATCTCTAAAAATGTGGGGGTAATCTTCTCAGGCTTAACAATATCTGCTAGCGTATGCAGCCTGTCATCTGCAATGGCTATGATCCCTACATTGTCATCAATTGTACAAAAGGGGAAATTCCCTACTTCTGCTCCTGCATTGGTTAGAGCGTTAAAGAGCGTGGACTTTCCCACATTAGGAAGCCCAACTATTCCGCATTTTAGTCCCATGGTATTTTATAAATCCTCTGAGTAATTGAATTTTATAGGTATGCAATTACAGGCTTATGCTACCTAAAGGCGTGTTTGAGTCAAGGTGGACTAAATGAGTTCTATAAGGCCCTAAGGACTAATCGTGATGCGGCTCTTTTCCAGACAGCATATCGTAGAACTTGCTATTGCCGTTTTGCCTCGTCATCTGATTCCATCTTTCCATTAGATAATACTTAGTTTCTTCAAACCTTCGTGATCTGTCTTCAAGATAGAGCTCAGTTTCCGCATCATCCATACTAGATACCCTGTTAACAAAAGATAAAGTGCAAGAATAGTAAAGAGGTATTAGAGCTTCGAGAAGTTTTTCATTATCAATCTCGTCATTGAAAATAGAGGCAAGAGCAAAGTCAAAAAGCACCCTCACCCATTCATCATCCTCATAGTGAAACTGTTCTATATCTGCTTCGCCCAGGCGGTTTATAACCTGAAGGTTAGACGGCATAAGCACCTGCTGCCATATCTCTCCATAATCCTCAAAACCTTGTATAAATGATTTGTGAAGAAGATCTGTATTTACTTTTACCTCTTCGCTAACCCCAGATTGACCTAGTCCAAAGCCGTAAATAACGCTTGGTCTTGATTCATCTATGTATTTCCATACATACTCAAAATTTTTCATCAACTTAAAGATTGTCCCGACAACCTGAGAGAACATTGGCCCCAGATCACTTGCGGGGTCTTTAGGCCTGTGAGTCTTTGTAGAGCCAAGGAATGCCTGACACACGTTAAAGTTTCTTGATATTGCAACGCTGGTCATCCAAATATCTATTCCAAAATTATAAATATCCTCGTCCCATGTCGGCTCAGAAAGCATACAGTTGGCAAGTCTTCCTGATATGGCAAAGTCGCCCGCTATGGGTTGGCGGATTCTTAAGCCAAATAGAGTTCTTAGCATTGGGTATGCAATGTTGTTTGTAATAGTTCCGTCAAATTTGTGTCTCATATAAATAGGCACAACAAAATCATATCCGTCAGTTAGAGGCTCCATAAAATACTTAATCCACCTTGGCGTTAAGCTCTTTAAATCTGCGTCTAATAGAATAATAGACTTTGCTCCTAGTCCTGTAGCTATCTCAAAAAGGTTACGGATGTTTCTACCTTTACCTCGTACTCCTTTTTCGGTTGAAGCGTAGATTTTTGGAACCTTGGTTGGTGTATTAAAAAAAGCATCCTTTGTACCATCCTCAGAGCAGTTATCGACATTTACGATCACTGAGGATTGATGTGGAAAATATATATTAAGCCCCTTACTTGCTTGCTCAACTGGAAAAAATATAGAATCAGCTTCATTGTAAGACGGTATGCCTACAACAATGTCTGCCGACTTTATTTTGGACGGATTTATAATTTCAGAAATCATTTTTTCTCCCCTATCTCCTTTAGCCAATAAGATTTGTATCAAATTTTGTTACTTAAACATATTGCAACTTTGATGCCACTTAGGAGATCTTCAGTGTTTATTAGTTATTACTAAAAAACGTGAAATATAAACTAGATTTTCAAAAAATCTATAGCTTAATTTATAAGCAATGAAAGCCGCATTATTAATCAATACTTAACAAAAATATGTTAGTTATATTAAGAATATCTTGATGGTTTGAGATATAATGATAAAAGTAAAAAAATCCAAAAACCTGGAGGGTTTAACCATGTCAAACATACGTTCATATTTTCTTTATACTGCAGCAATTTTTATTTTGATGTTTTCACTTAGTTTTATAAAGCCTCAGAACTCTCAGGCCCAAATGTCGCAAAATGCATATCTTCAAAAACTCTATGCAATTATGACTGAGCTTTCACAGGTCGGTGACAAAGTGAGTAAAACTGCAATTGGACTTCAATCTGCGCCTCAAGATAAGTGTGTTAATGAATTTGGTTTCTACCAAGAAATAGTAGGTTCTTTAATAAGCAGACTAAGCTCAACTGCTCCCCCTACAAAAATGAAGCCCCTACACATAAAATCAATGGAAGCTCTTAACGACTACTCAACAGGGTTAAATTTGTATGCTTCTGCATGTGTAGATGAAGACTACGCAATGAAAGGAAAACTTGTGAACAGCGCAACCGGCTATATCACAAAAGCAGATCAGCAGGTTGCAGAAGTAAATACCCTAATCGCAAGCCCGAGTCTAATCCCTGAATATGCGACAACCGTTGATTACATCGCTGAGTGGTGCGGCGCAAGATGGGCAAATAATACTGATATGCAAAATTACTGCATCAGAACTCAGACAGAGGCTAGAGCAGAGCTCGCAAATATGCTTCAAATGAATCCTAAAGGAACCCCGGGCAGCGCTGTAATCGGAGATTGCACTAAGACTTGGACAGACCCCTCTGGGTCATATAATTACAGAATGATAGTTTTCTGTGCTCAAAATAAGATCCCTCAATAAGAAATTAAAAAGGGCCTAGTAGCTAACTAGGCCCTTTTACATTTGTCATGAAAAAATTCTATGAACTCTAGTTTCTAAGTAGCTGCCCTTTAATAAGATACTTTTTCATATATATTGGAATTACTATTTATGAACAAAACAGTTAACTATAGGTCTATGGCAAAAGGCGAAGAAATAGAGGTGTGCAATCTTGTTGCTAGATCTTTTAATGAATTTATTGGCCCCGAGTTTTCAGAACAGGGGATTGAGGAATTCTTCGGATATGCAAATACCCGAGAATTTAAAAAACGACTTAAGTCAGACTACTTAGCTATGATTGCAGAAATAGATGGCAGCATTGCAGGGGTTATAGAGATTAAAGGCAACAGCCACATATCAATGCTCTATGTGGATAAGTCACATCACAGAAAAGGTATTGCAAAAAGCTTAGTCAAAAACGCGTTGTCCACATTAACAGCTGATGAAATTACTGTAAATTCCTCAAGATACGCGGTAGCCTTTTACGAGAGCTTAGGCTTTATACAGTTTGAAAATGAAAAAACAATCTATGGAGTTATTCACGTGCCCATGGTTGTCTCTACTTCTAAACTTAATGAGATGCTGACATGAAAACACCACTTAATAAAAAATCAACTGTCGATGAGATAAAAGAGCGATTTGATGACGATGTAGAACGCTTTTCAAACCTGGATACAGGACAGGCCGCAGTTGTGGATGCGCCGCTCATGCTTGAGCTTATCACCAAAGTTGCAGTAAGCATTCAACCAGAGGCCCAAAATCTATTGGACATAGGGGCGGGGGCGGGCAACAACACAATATCTATACTAAGAGAAAAACCAGGGATCAACTGTGATCTTGTTGATATAAGCCTTCCTATGCTTAATAGGGCGAAAGAGCGGATTGAAAAAGAGAACGCAGGAAATATAAAAATATTCCATGGGGACTTTAGAGAGCTCGCCCTGCCCCATTCTCATTATGACCTTATCATTGCAGCCGCAGTGCTTCACCATCTTCGTGATGATAAAGATTGGGAGCACGCATTTGAAAAATTCTTTATGCTGCTCAAACCTGGCGGTGCACTACTTATAAGCGATATGGTATATCATCACCATAATGCAATTCACAGTGTTATGTGGGATAGATATGCAGATCACCTAGAATCATTGGGCGGCACAGAATATAAGCAGCAGGTATTTGATTATATTGACAAAGAAGATTCACCAAGGAGCCTCACCTATCAGCTTGAGCTCATGGGAAAGGTCGGATTTAGCAAAGTGGAAGTGCTCCATAAAAATTCATGCTTTGCTGCATTTGTAGGTATAAAATAACTTGGGATATGTTATATTATTGGCAGTTTGATATTATAAATCGGGAGGCAGTAATGAGTGATCAACAAAGCGCAGGTGCTTTTCTTTTCGTTCTGGCAATAGTTATTTTTGCTATACTCTCTGTGTATCTAACATTTAGTTAGAATTTTCTCTGCAAAAAAACACGCTATTAGGTACAGCTTTTAATCTTCCATATATCTTTCGCGTATTCTGATATAGTGCGGTCGCTAGAGAATTTTCCAATGCGGGCGACATTTAAAATGGCCTTTTCCATCCATTTACTTTTATCGGTAAATTCAAGCTCAACTTTCTTTTGCGTAAGCAAATAAGATTCAAAATCTGCTAAGTGAAAATACACATCGCCATTGTGTACCAAAGATTCATAAATCCAATTAAACATCCCCGGCTCTTTTGCACAAAGTGCGTCAGATTTAAACGAGTCCATAACTCTCTTTATGTAATTATTATTTTCATACAAACTATATGGGTCGTAGGAGCCTTTTTGTATGAGCTCATTTATTTCCTCAGATTTAAGACCGAAGATAAATACGTTTTCAGCACCCACCTCTTCCATAATTTCTATGTTGGCTCCGTCTAAAGTGCCGATTGTAAGAGCGCCGTTTAGTGCAAATTTCATATTGCTGGTCCCAGAGGCTTCTTTACCTGCTGTAGATATATGCTGGCTGACATCTGCTGCCGGAATTATCTTTGCTGCAAGCGATACTTTATAATCTGGCAGGAACACAACTTTTATTTGGTCACCAACTCTTTTATCATTGTTTACAATGTCTGCTACATTGTTTATCAACTTTATAATGTTTTTAGCTGCCCAATATCCAGGCGCAGCTTTTCCAGCAAAGATATAAGTCTTAGGAACTTTAAGAGTAAGCCCGTCCTCTACTATGCTGTAGTACTGATGAATGATATGCATTACGTTTAAGAGCTGGCGCTTATATTCGTGGATTCGTTTTACGTGAATATCAAAAAGTGACTCGGCACTGACTTTTATATGAGTTTGATCAAAAATGTATTTGGCTAGATTCTCTTTATTACTATTTTTAATCTGCTCAAACTCATTTTTAAGGCTGTCATTTCCTATATGATCTTCAAGAGATTTCAATTTGTATAGATCTGTGATCCATCCATTGCCAATTGTCTTTGTAATTAGAGCAGAGAGGTCAGGATTTACATTTAAAAGCCATCTTCTCTGTGTAATACCATTGGTTTTGTTGTTAAACTTCTCTGGCATCATCTCATAAAAATCAGGGACAAGATCAGTTGTAATTAGTTTAGAATGAAGCTCTGCAACTCCGTTTACTGAGTGACTCCCCACAATAGAAAGGTTTGCCATCCTAACTTGCTTGTTGTGTCCTTCTTCTATGATTGACATCCTGCTCATACGATCCACATCATTAGGCCATTTGGCTGTAACTTTTTTTAGAAAACGCTCATTTATGTCATATATAATCTCAAGGTGTCTTGGAAGTATTCTCTCAAACACAGAAAGCGGCCAGCGTTCCATAGCCTCTGGCAAAAGAGTGTGATTTGTATAGCCGAAGGTTGAATGAGTGATATTCCATGCTTTATTCCATGATAAACCGTTCTCATCAACCAAAATTCTCATGAGCTCTACTATTGCAAGTGCTGGATGTGTGTCGTTAAGCTGAATTGCAACTTTTGAAGCAAATTTGCCAAAATTCTTATTTTGGTTGGCATATCTGCGTATAATATCTCGGATTGAGCATGATACTAAAAAATACTCCTGAATTACTCTTAGCTCTTTACCCTGCTCAACAGTATCAGAGGGATATAATACTTTTGATACTACTTCGGATGTTGTTTTTTGTTCAACAGCTTTCACATAATCGCCGCTGTTAAAAATGTTCATATCAAATTCGTTTGAGGCCCTAGCTGAATATAGTCTTAGGTAGTTAACAGTGTTTCCCCCAAATCCTACAACTGGCATATCGTAAGGAACGCCGTAGAGAAACTTCCAATCTTTCCAAAATGGCCTATAGTCTCCGTTTACATCCTTTTCAATCTCGACCCTTCCATAGAGAGGAACAATACAGACCTCATCAGCTTTTTCTATTAGCCAGGGTGACTCTTCCCTGAGCCAAAAATCCGGCTGTTCTACCTGAAAACCGTTTTCTATCTTCTGTTTAAATATTCCGAATTCATAGTTAATTCCGTATCCAAATCCTGGAAGCCCAAGGGTTGCTATTGAGTCTAAAAAGCATGCGGCAAGTCTTCCCAGTCCGCCGTTGCCAAGCGCAGCATCGGACTCCGTTTCTATAAGATCGGATAGTTCTATCCCTATCTTTTTAAGTGCATCTCTGCTTAAGTCAAAGACTCCTAGGTTTATTAAATTGTTTGATAAGGATCTGCCGATTAGATATTCCAAAGAGAGATAGTACATTCGCTTTACATCTTTATTTGCATACCTCTCCTCAGTTACAAACAGGCTATCAATCATCATTTCCCTGATAGCAAGCCCAAGGGCATAAAATATATCATCAGATGAAGCATCAGAGATTTTCTTACCCTTTGAATACTTTAAGTATTCAATAATTCTCTCACTTAAGTAGCTTGTCTCACGAGCAAAATTGATATTGGTCTTGAGCATTAATACATACCTCTTCTTATTTTATATGTGGGACAAATGCATTTTTAAACGGTGAGCAAGATAATACATAACAATATCTAATAATATTATCAATAGATATTATAACCCCATTAACCCTATGATTAGACTTTTAATATTACTGGGTATAATAGGTTGCACAACATCATAGAATAAAATTTTTCTTAATATCCGATGAAAAAGCTTGCAAATGTCATGAATCATTCAAATTTCATAACTGAATACGACATCTATTTATTTAAACAGGGTAATAATTTAAACCTATATAACAAGCTAGGCGCACACATTGTAGAGCTTGAAGGTGTTCAGGGTACTCATTTTGCACTTTGGGCACCCAATGCAGAATATGTATCGGTTATTGGAGATTTCAATGGCTGGAATGAAGAGTCACATCCACTAAACGTAAGGTGGGATGAGTCGGGTGTTTGGGAGGGATTTGTCCCAAATATAGGCGATGGAACAGTTTATAAATACAACATCGTTTCAAAAGAAAATAACTATAAAGTCTATAAGGGCGACCCTTATGCTTTTTATTGGGAGACCCCGCCAAAAACAGCTTCAGTTGTAAAGGATCTTAGTTACAATTGGGAAGATAAGAATTGGATTGATACCAGAGCAAAACGAAATTCGCTAAATTCTCCATTTTCAATTTATGAAGTACACATCGGATCTTGGAGAAGAGTGCCTGAGCAAGGAAACAGACCACTTACCTACAGAGAGCTTGCAGTTGAGCTTTCAGAGTATCTAAATGAAACAGGTTTTACGCATGTTGAATTTCTTCCTGTAATGGAACACCCATTTTATGGATCGTGGGGATATCAAACCACCGGGTACTTTGCTCCCACCAGCAGGTACGGCACTCCTCAGGACTTTATGTATTTGGTCGATTATCTGCACCAAAACGATATAGGAGTTATTCTTGACTGGGTCCCTTCTCATTTCCCGGGTGATGAGCACGGTCTTTATAATTTTGACGGCACTCATTTATACGAGCACGCTGACCCCCAAAAAGGATACCATCCTGATTGGGACAGCTACATATTCAATTATGGAAGAAATGAAGTTAAATCTTTTCTGATCAGTAGCGCTCAGTTTTGGTTTGATAAATATCATATAGATGGCATCAGGGTAGATGCAGTTGCTTCTATGCTCTATTTAGACTATAGCAGAAAAGATGGAGAGTGGATTCCTAATGAACATGGAGGAAACGAGAATTTAGAGGCGATCAATCTGATAAAGGAGCTTAATCAATCTATCTATATCTCTTATCCAGGAATCCAGACCATTGCAGAGGAGTCTACGGCATGGCCTATGGTTTCCAGACCGACAGACGCGGGTGGTCTAGGGTTTGGTATGAAGTGGAACATGGGCTGGATGAATGATACTTTAGAATATTTCAGCAAAGACCCGATTCATAGAAAATAT
>JBCCIH010000024.1 GCA_039028315.1 Thermodesulfobacteriota bacterium
ATAACATCACTTATAGAAGCAGATCTACTCATTATGCTCACCGATATTGAAGGGCTTTATAATAAAGACCCACGGGCCAATCAGGATGCCGAGCTAATATCGCTCATTGACCGCATTGGCAAAGAAATCGAAAACACCGCGGGGGATACGGTGGGCTCGACCACAATTGGCGGCATGAAGACAAAGATTGAAGCTGCAAAAAAAGCTGCGGCATATGGGGTTCCAACAATTATTGCAAACGGAAACAACGGTGAGACGCTTGAGCAGATATTTTCCGGCGAAGAAGTAGGAACACTTTTTCTTCCTTCTGAGCAGAGTTTAAGCGGAAGGAAACACTGGATTGCTTTTACTCTTAAATCTAGCGGAGAAATAGTGATTGACAGCGGCGCTGCAAAAGCGCTGACCGCCTCAGGCAAAAGCCTTTTGCCCTCAGGGATTAAAGAAGTTAAGGGCAGCTTCGGAGTAGGAGAATCTGTTGCCTGTATAGATGAGAGCGGAACTCTTATAGCAAGGGGACTTACTTCGTATAGCTCTGCAGAAATAGTCAAGATTATGGGCTCTAAAACCACAGATATTGAAAACATATTGGGCTATAAATATAGCGATGAAGTAATACATAGAGACGATCTAGTAGTTATTGTTGATTAAAAGGTTTTACAGCTAGCCATGAAGTCTAAATTACTAATATACCTCTTAGTTATAGTTGTCATTATAATCCTTGTGGGAGCATCATACCTTGCGCTTACAAACTATATTTATACTAAACCATCTGTAAAAGAGGACGTTATTGTTTCTATTCCAAAGGGATCTGGACTAAAGAGCATATCTAATACCCTTATGGAAAACGGCGTAGTTGTTAATGACAAATTGTTCATTTTGTATGTAATGAAAGAAGGCTGGCAGGACCAACTAAAAGCTGGGGAGTATGAATTTAAAAAGGGCGCCACTTTATCTGAAGTTGCAAGCCAGATAGTGAGCGGAGATGTGCTGCTATACCAAGTAACTATTCCCGAAGGGCTTACGGTAAAAGAGATTGCAAGACTACTTGATGATAAAGGGGTGTTGGATGAAAAAGACTTTATCACTGAAACTCAGAACAAGGAGCTCATCGCAGAACTGCTTGGGCCAAATGCAAAGAGTTTTGAGGGCTACCTTTTCCCTGAGACTTATTCTTATTCCAAATCACCCACTGCAAAAGAATTAATTGTCCTTATGGTTGAGAGGTTTGATGCTGTTTTTCAGCCTTTAAAAGAGCTTAGGGATAAACATAAGTTAAGTGATCAAGAAATTATTATTCTCGCCTCTATAATTGAAAAAGAAACCGGAGCCGCATTTGAGCGTCCTATAATTTCTGCTGTGTTTCAAAACCGGCTTAGAATAGGAATGAAGCTGGACAGCGACCCTACTGTGATTTACGGAATGGGTGAGCGATTTAAAGGCAATATTAAAAGGCGCCATTTAAGAGAATTAACTCAATATAACACCTATATGATAAAAGGTCTTCCTCCTGGTCCGATTGCGAATCCAGGCAAAGACTCTATAATTGCAGTTTTTGAGCCGGCAGATGTGAAGTATCTCTACTTTGTCTCAAAAGGTGACGGAACCCATCATTTTTCAAACAATTACAGAGAACATCAAAATGCGGTCAATAAATATCAGCGGTAACTATGCAAAGACTTCGCTAAATGGATCAAGTCTTGAATCTTCAGAAACCACCTGAGGCATTTTCTTATCTTCTCTCTCAATCCTGATAATGCCATTTTTTCTTCTGGTGGCTATGAACTGCGTGCCGCTGGTCTCTCGTGAGATTTTCTCAAGAATCCTTGGGTAGTTCTTAGATCCGATAAAGATTGAGTGGATGCACACGCCGAGTTTCTTAGCACGAAGCCTTTCTTCAATTACGTCACAGTCTCCGGAAGTCGGTATACCGTCAGTGATAAATAGTATGTGCTTGTTTCTAAGCCCTCTGCCTCTGAATTCTGTGAGCGCATCTTTAAGTGCGTCTTCGTAATTTGTGTTGCCTGAGCACTCTGTTTTCGATGCGAGATCCAGCATCCAGCTATAGTCTCTTGTGAAGAACTTGGCGTTTCTTTTATATTTATAAGAGCGGTGGTTAAATTCCACATATCCGACCCTCATTCTCTTTGACCTTGCAAGCTCTACTACGCCTCTTACAACTGAGGATGACCACTCGCTGTAAACCCCCATCATAGAGGTGCTGACGTCTCTTAGAATAGCAATCTCCCCGCCCATCATCTCTTTTTCTCTCTTGTGTACTCTGGGGAGGGTAGGAGTTGTATTCTCGGTCCAGATTGTGGCCTCAAACGGATCTATATCATCCATCTCATCAAAGTGGTTCATACGCTTGTAGGTTCTTGGCATACCGCCGGGGTGTGGTGCTCTAAGGGCTATGCTTCTCTGGAAGTTCCCCTCAAGGACTTTCATGATAATTCTTACGTTATCAGCGGTATCAGTATTTTTCTTCCCTCCGATCCAGTAATCGTCTTCATCACCTGGATCCGGGGATTTGCTTGCAAAAACTTTATTAGATTGAGGGGGTTCTCTATTCTCATCGTCCCCGCCGTCATCGCTCAGCTGGCCATCAGGGTCTGAAGGAATATTTTGTTCATCAGGCGGAGCCATCTGATTTTCTTTCTCTATATTGTCTTTTAGTTCTTTAAGGGCTTGGAAAAAGGTTTTCCTTGCTTCGGAAAGCTCGTCCTGCTCATCTGATTCTTTCTCGCCTTCCTCGTCAAAAACCTCGCCGTGATCGTTGTCGTCTTCGGCCTGATTGTCTTGCTCAAACTCAGACTCTTGTTCTTCCTGACGCTCTAGCTCATTCGGTCTGTCCCCGTCTTTTTTTTTTTAGACGTGAGATCATCAAGGATCTGATCAAGCTGCTGGAAAACTTCCTCAGGGATCCTAAAAGCAGTCATAAATTTAAGTGCATTTAAATCTTCAACCGTGCAAGCCTCTCTATCGTTTAAAAGAGCGTGAGCACGCATTATCTTAAGTGCTTTAACAAAGAATGTTCTATCAGATATTAGCGAATTAGACTCGTTACATCCATAGTCCTCAATAAGTGTTGCAACGAATTTAGCAAGAGCTTCTTGGACTGCTAGAGGTATTTCTACTTCCGATAGCTTATCGAAATATTCATCAAACACTTCTCTTGAAACCCTGGCAGGAACATCATAGTCACTAGTTCTCTCGCTGTATAGCTTTATAACTTGTTTTGCCTCATCCCATTTTCTGCCGTATGACAGTCCTTGAGAGTTAATCTGCAGAACAAACCTGTCTAAGTTTGCAGGATCAAGAGGCTCGTTATAATACTCATCAGCAGTTGGGTTACTTGTTGCAATTGCAGTGAGTAGTGGAATCCCTTCGTTGAAAAATTTTCTTTCGTTTAATATTCTAAGTAATACGTTTAGTGATTCTCCCGGTGCCCTTGATATATCATCTAAAAGACATATCTCAGAAGTAAGTATTCCGCCCTTTACGACTTTTTGTTTAATTATCTCACCGCTGTCAGATGTTTCTTTAGAAATAACAAGATCTCCTATCAGCTCTGATAGTCTGGTATCTCTGTGTAGTTGGTAGAAAAAGAACTTAAGACTTGCCGCAGCTGAAACTATTTCAGACAACATAGTTTTAGCTGTTCCCGGAGGTCCCTCCACATAGATGTGTTCTCTTGAGATAATACCAAGCAGCAGCGCTAGTTTTACTTCCTCATGGCCTACTACTAAATTATCCATTTCTTCTTTTAGTACTACGAATGGATTATGTGTCGTCATTATTAGTTCAAGCCTCCGTGTTAATCTATTATGTATGAAGTGTGATAATTAATTGTACATGGGGGGTGTTTTTTTTGCAATAAAATCACAACCCAATTATTACTCTCAATCCCACTTTACTTTGTTTAGTTTATTATGATAAGTTTACTGACTAAGCTCCTCATTTAAACAGTATAAATTCATGCAGACATTTATTACAGAGATACTTACAAACTTTAGCGGGCTCGTCTGGGGCCTTCCTTTAATTGTTCTGCTCTTAGGAACAGGCGTATATCTGACTATATTGCTGAGGGGAATTCAATTTCGCGCTCTTGTACCAGCACTTTATTTAGCTCTAATTAAACGAAAGGAAGACGGCGAAGCAAAGGGGGATATTTCTCAGTTTCAGGCTTTAATGACAGCTCTTTCCGCAACCGTTGGAGTAGGAAATATAGCCGGTGTTGCAACTGCAATTGCAGTGGGCGGGCCGGGCGCTGTGTTTTGGATGTGGATCACTGGTCTTTTGGGTATGGCAACAAAATACTCAGAGGCAGTGCTTGCGGTTAAGTACAGGGAAGTCGATAAGTTTGGCACAATGAGCGGTGGGCCTATGTACTACATCTCAAATGGCCTAGGCATCAAATGGCTCGGTACACTGTTTGCAATTTTTGCCTCACTCGCAGCATTCGGAATAGGAAACATGGTTCAGTCAAACTCTGTTGCAGATGCACTTGGCGAGGCATTTGGGGTTCCGTTTTGGATAACTGGCCTGGTACTTTGCGTTGCCACAGGTCTTGTAATAGTGGGCGGTATTAAGAGCATTGCAAGGGCTACTAGCTTGATAGTTCCGCTTATGATTCTTTTATATATGTTAGGTGCTATTTGTGTATTAGCAGTATATTGGAAAAATATTCCAAACGCTTTTTACTTAATTTTCTATCATGCCTTTAACCCCACTGCCGCAGCTGGAGGTTTTCTAGGCGCAACAATAAGTCAGACTGTAAGGATGGGAGTTGCAAGAGGAATATTCTCAAACGAATCGGGTTTGGGAAGCTCACCTATTGCAGCCGCTGCCGCCAAGACCAAAAACCCAGTCGGACAAGGTCTTGTGTCTATGACTCAGACTTTCATAGATACTGTAATTGTTTGTACTTTTACCGCGCTCGTAATTATTTGCAGCGGGCTTTGGTCTCAAGGAGATACAGGAGCCGGACTTTCGGCTAAAGCGTTTGAGAGCGGGATTCCAATAGGGGCAAATATTGTTGCAATTAGTCTTGCTTTCTTCGCTTACTCTACGCTTTTAGGCTGGAGTTATTACGGCGAGAAAGCAATCGAGTATATATTTAAGGAAAGGGCCGTGATGCCCTATCGAGTATTATTTACCGGAGTTGTTTTTGTGGGCGCAGTCGTAAAGCTAGATCTGGTTTGGACCTTTGCTGATGTGATGAACGGGCTTATGGCATTTCCGAACTTGATAGGACTCTTGGGTTTATCTAAAGTAGTTGTTGAGGAAACAAAGAAATATCTCCCAATAGAAATATCGAGAAAGTAAATTTAGAAAGTTCATTGATGAGTATTTTGTTTATAATAGTATAATTTGAAATAATATCCCATATGGTTATCTTAGCGATTTGAGAGGTAGGTAAATGCTTAGTCTAAAAAAAATACATTTTTCCACAATAATACTATTCTTATTAGCTGCTGTATTCTTTTTGGCCCTGTCTTCTTGTGGGGGTAGTGATGAGAGCTCTGATGATGGCTGGAAGTATGTAGGCGACATTAGAGACGACAAGGGAGAATATGTACAGGTTTTTATAGATCTAGATGATATGTCTATAGAAGGCGATATCAGAAAATTCTGGATAAGATATTATGCGCCAATTAGCGGAACCGAGCAAAAATATATAAGGCAGATTGGTTTATGGGAAGTTGATTGCCGTGATAGAAAATTATTTGTATTAGCAGAAGAGTATTATGATGTTGAGGGTAAACTTATGGGCAAAATGGAGGAAAGAAAGCATGAGGACTACAATGAATCCTCCTTGGGCGGAAAACTCACTGCAGCTGCATGCCGATATGCCGGAAGAAATTAGTTAATGAATAGTATTGTCCGGAATTAGAACCATCTCCCAAATAGAGAAAATAATTTCTTCCCTCTCAGAGAGCTCCGGCATCTTACCTTGCATTGTTTCTTGAGCATACTTGTTTGCAAATTCGTTTATATCGTTCATAGAAATATCAAACTCTTTTGAGCCCTCATGACTAACAACATGAAAACCCTCCGTAGTCTGAATTGCCGTGAAACCGTTTTCTTTAGTCATTTTATCTCCGTAATCTTATTTTTACCTATGGTCTGAATATAATCACTCAAAATCTGTTTTAAAGGGTATTTTTTCTTGAGATATTAAGGGGTGATATTACTTTTCTTCTAGTATTCTTTTGGCAGCCTTAACAAGGTCCGGCTCAACGTAATCAGCATAATCGGAATAATTCTCAGAGCCCGTCATTACTTGTATGGTTTTTAGACCTGCTTTTTTTCCAGCTATCATATCGATATAGGAATCTCCGATCATCCAAGAATCGGGTGTTTCGATCTCATAGGATTCTTTTATGTTGTCGATCATGCCGGTTTTGGGTTTTCTACAATCGCAAACTATGTTGTAGGGGTAGATCGAACCTCTGGGATTGTGCGGGCAATACTCATACTCTGCGATATGCACTCCGCCGTCTCTTAATATCTGGTCAAGGGTTTGGTGCAGTTCTTCAACATCCTGCTCAGTTAGATGCCCCTTGGCTATCCTTCCCTGATTGGTTATTACAAACAAAAGGTAGTCATTGTCTGTTAATGATTTTAATGACCGGACAAAAGTATCTGGAATATAAAAGTCTTCTGATCTATAAATATAGTGGTCTCCGCCATTTGGCAGAACGATTGTTTTGTCTCTATCCAGAAATACAGCTTTTGATCCCATTTCTTTCTCTAAATTTCAAATTAATAGGTAAAATCTAACCAAGAAGGGTTTAGATAACAAACAACGTTTTATTAGACCCTAAAGCTTGCAACTGGGTCTGATATGAGGGCTATTTTGGAAATGGAGCTCTATCTTACTTTTTGTCTTTTAGAACTTTGCTTTTAGCGTCTTTAGGAAGATGTCTTCTTAGGTATTCTACTACAGCTTCTCTTACAATTTGAGCGGGTTTCATTCTCAGATGCCACTGGGACTCATTTAACATATCCACGAATTCCTGTGATGCTTTGACATAGATTGCCTTGTCCAAAGTTTCTTTTTTTGCGTTTGCGCTTTTTCTTGTTGCCATATTATATATACTACCTATCTTTTATATATTTTCAATCAGTTTTTTATTTTACTGCCGCAAAACGATATATATTCATATAATGGAAAATAACAATATAAGTCCACTATAACTTAAGTTTTGCGCGAAACAAGCTTTTTTATAAGTAGATGGAGAATTTATAGATTAAATTCTGATGGTATTGCATGTATATTTAGAGTTGTAACAAAGGCGAGCCCTATGACCAACACTCCACAAAATTCAAAGCGTCTTTATGTCTCAGATATGAGCTGTGCAAGCTGTGTTGATAAGATTGAATCGGCTCTTAAATCCACTCCCGGTGTAGACGACGTAGCAGTAAACTTCGCAGATAAAACGGCCTCGATTACAGGTGCTGCTTCAGAAGATTTGTTGATTCAGACAATAGGAGACATAGGCTACACAGCATCTATGGCGGATGATGCTTCGGATTCTAAGAGAGAAAACCAAGAGCTGCTTCACTACAGAGACCTTCTTAAGAAAACAGTTATTGCTGCAGTTGTTGGTTTATCTATACTGGCTGCAATGCTTGCAGGAATACTTCCGGATATAAGCTCAGCTAGCGGGCGGGTTGTTTATGGCATAATGTCGATTCTATCCCTTTTTGTGCTTTCATATGCTGGCGGAAGGTTTTTCACTGGCGCACTTAAATCTTTTAAGAACCACAGTGCCAACATGGACACCCTTATTGCAATAGGAACCGGGGTTGCGTGGACGTACTCAACATTTGTTGTGCTTTTCCCAGGTGGCTTGTCTGAAGTTGCAAGGCATGTCTATTTTGACACGGCAACAATAATTATAGCTTTTATAAACTTGGGCTCAGCTCTTGAGATGAGAGCAAGGGGCAAAACCTCGGAGGCAATTAAGCGATTGATCGGGCTTCAGCCTAAAACTGCCAGAGTAGTCAGAGAAGGTGAAGAGATTGATATTCCTATTGAAGAAGTTATACAAGGCGATATAGTGCGCGTTCGGCCTGGTGAAAAAATTCCTGTAGACGGAGAGATCACTCAGGGATCATCACATGTTGATGAATCTATGCTTACAGGCGAGCCAGTACCAGTATCAAAAAAAGTGGGTGATGAAATTGTCGGCGGATCTGTTAATAAGTCCGGAAGCTTTATGTTTAAGGCAATACGCATAGGAAAAGACACCGCGCTATCTCAAATTATCGATATGGTAAGAAAAGCGCAAAATACTAAACCCGCTATCGGCAGACTGGCTGATAAAGTTTCATCCATATTCGTTCCCACCGTTTTGATAATTGCAGTGCTAACTATGCTAGCATGGTTTAACTTCGGACCTGACCCAAAATTGACCTACATGCTGGTTACAACAGTGGCAGTGCTTATAATTGCATGTCCTTGCGCTCTTGGGCTTGCAACTCCAATATCAGTTATGGTCGGTGTCGGCAAAGCAGCGGAATATGGCGTTCTCATCAGAAAAGGGGACGCGCTTCAAACAGCTGGGCAGCTTACTACAGTTGTTCTAGATAAAACCGGAACTATTACTGAAGGAAAGCCAGTAGTGACCGCGCTTGAACCCAAAGATGGAACGTCAGAGGAAGAGCTTATTAAAATTGCCGCAAGTGTCGAGCAGAACTCAGAACACCCGCTGGCAGAAGCGGTAATTGAAGCATCAAAGGAAAAAAATCTGGAGCTCCCTGAAATAGGATCCTTTGAAGCAATTTCGGGTCACGGTGTTAAGGCAAATTATCAAAATAAGACAGTTTTATTGGGCAACTCAAAACTTATGAAAGATAGCGGAGTAAATCTAGGAGAGCTATTAGGACGCTCAGAGGAGTTATCAAAGCTAGGCCAAACTGTGATCTTTGTATCATTAGACCAAGAGCCTTTAGGGCTCATTGGAATTTCAGACCCTATAAAATCTGATTCAAAAGACGCAATTAACAGGCTTCAAGAAAAAGGTATCAAGGTTGTGATGCTAACCGGTGATAACAGAGCAACAGCGGGGGCAGTGGCAAGCTTAGTTGGGGTTGATGATTTTATTGCCGAGGTGCTACCTCAAGATAAGGCAAACGAGATTATCAAGCTTCAGCAAATGGGCGAGAAAGTGGCCATGGTTGGGGACGGGATAAACGATGCACCGGCTCTAGCCGGAGCAGATGTGGGTTTTGCAATAGGAACGGGAACTGATGTCGCAATTGAGAGCGCTGATATCACACTGATGCGGGGCTCGCTTAATGGGGTTGCAGACGCGGTTTCAATCTCTAAAGCTACGCTTGGAAACATAAAGGAAAATTTGCTAGGCGCCTTTGGCTACAACACTCTTGCAATACCAATTGCGGCTGGAGTTCTATATCCATTTATTGGAGTATTGCTAAGCCCAATTATTGCGGGAGCTGCAATGGCTCTCTCATCCGTAACGGTGGTCACTAATGCAAATAGACTAAGGTGGTTTAAACCTTAATGGGAATTATTGTGAACTTAATAGGACTTTTATTAATCGCTTTTGTAGTCTGGTGGTTTTGGATATACAAAAAACGCTCCGAAGCGCGGGCAGACTCAGGCGCACTAGATGTTATAGTTGATTCCGGCGTCTATGAACCATCTGTTATTTACGCCAAAAGCGGCCAGGCGCTTACTCTTCGTTTCCTGCGTAAAGACTCTAATCCATGCTCTGAGAAAGTTCTATTTTCAGGTATTGATGTAAGCGCTGATCTACCAATTGATAGACCCTACGAGCTTAGTTTTATTCCCCAGGAAAAAGGCGAGTTTGAGTTTGCCTGCCAGATGGGTATGTACCGCGGCAAGTTAATCGTGGAGTAGGGCGGCAACTAAAACACATCACTCAAAAAATTAACTGTGAGCCTAGAAATTATGTTGACATTAAAAGCTATTCTATATAGCATTGAGACGGGTTTGTTCTAAACAATTATAAAAATAATTCAGGAGGAATTATTATCATGGCAGAAGAAAGAACAGGGGTAGTAACATTAAAAGGAAACCCTCTAACATTAGTCGGATCAGAGGTCAAAGTTGGGGATCAGGCTCCTGATTTTAGCTCATTAAAAGGTCTAGGAGCACCAATAACACTTTCAGATATGGACGGTAAAGTGAAAGTGTTTAACGTTATTATTTCGGTAGACACTCCAGTGTGCGATGTGCAGACAAAAAAATTCAACGAAGAGGCCGCAAACCTAGGTGATGACGTTGAGATTCTTACTCTCAGCATGGACCTTCCTTTTGCACTAGGCCGCTACTGTGCTGCTGAAGGCATCGATAAGGTTAAAACAGCGTCTGACTATAAAGACGCTTCATTCGGCGAGGCCTACGGAGTCCTAATTAAAGAGCACCGTCTGCTTGCAAGAGCAATATTTGTCGTCGACAAAGATAATGTTGTAAAACATGTTGAATACGTTCCAGAGGTAGCTTCAGAGCCTAACTATGAGCCAGCAATAGCTGCAGTAAAAGAGTCACTGTAAATCACTCAAAAAAGACAAGAAGCCCATGTTCTGGGCTTCTTGTACCCTTCATAAGATCCTTATATCTTTTAAATGCATCATATTATATGTATTCTTATTGTAGATTTATAAATTTCAGGAGGCATCAATATGGGTTTTGGCAATATGCTGAACAGGCTTTTAAATAATGAAAGCAAAGAACAAAAAGAGGAGAGGTTAAATCCGTCAGATAAGAAAGACGAAACTCAGTCTCAAACTCCGCCTGCTGACACAGTTGAAGAAGCAATAGCTCAAAGTGAAAGCGCACCTGAACCACCACCAGCGCCTGCTGAAGAAGCAAACGTACCTACAGAGCCGAGCGGCCCGCTAACCGAAGAAAAAGTACTAGAAGTTTTAAGCGAGGTTTATGATCCTGAGATCCCTATAGACATAGTGAACCTTGGCCTGATTTACGGCATAGATATAGAAGGCTCTAACGTAACCATTACAATGACTATGACTGCTCCCGGGTGTCCTGCTTCAACTCAAATAGCAGGCGAATCAAAGCTTATGGTAGAAGAGCTATCTCAAGTGGACAATGTTGACATAGACATCGTTTGGGACCCGCCTTGGGACCCTAGCAAAATGAGCGAAGAGGCCCAGCAAAGCATGGGTATGATATAGCTCGTTTTCTTATTGTCACATCTTAAATTTTCCTTATACTCAAATTCTATTATTTGTACTTTATAAATTCATATATACAGGAGAACTATATAATGAGCGATATGCCAAATGTAGGGGATAAAGCCCCTGAATTTGAAGCCGAGACATACGGCGGTGAAAAAGTAAAATTAAGCGATTATATGGGTAAGAGTTCAGTTGCATTGTATTTCTACCCCAAGGACAACACAGGAACATGCACCAAAGAAGCCTGCTCTATGCGTGATGGTATGCAAGAGCTAGAAGGCATGGGAGTTCAGGTCTTGGGTGTTAGCACTGACAGTGTTAAATCTCATGAGAACTTTAAAAATAAATACGATCTTAATTTCCCACTTTTAAGTGATAAGAGCAAAGAGATTATCGGAGCATATGGAGTTGAGAGCGATTACGGCTCTGCTAAGCGAACAACTTTCTTAATCGATAAGTCTGGAGTGGTCAAGCACGTATGGACAAAAGTAAAAGCTGCAGCTCATGCGGACGAGGTTAAGGAAAAAGCACTAGAGCTTGGTTTATAGTAATTATTCAGATTGGATTTACAGATTTGTTGAAATTAAATATAATAGCTCATTACGATGAGTGAGGGTATTTTTGTAACGGGCACCGACACTGGGGTTGGAAAGACCATAGTAACAGCTTCGATTGCTTGGAATCTTGCGCAGGCGGGGAATTCTGTAGCTGTGATGAAGCCGGTTCAGACTGGAACAATTGTAAGCGGACCCACTGATATAGAGTTTGTCCAAGAGCTTTTAGGGGACGATCATAAAATTGATGTTTCCTGTCCCTATAGTTTCCCGGATCCTGTTGCGCCGCTGGTGGCTTCAATGTTGTCCGGCGAGCGTATCCTGATTGAAAAAATAAAAGATGCTTATGAAAAGCTTAGCTCCACAAATGACTATGTAATAGTTGAGGGAGCGGGCGGGCTTTTGGTTCCAATTTTAGAAGACTATTTTATGTCCGACTTGGCTTTGGATTTGGAGCTTCCTATCCTTGTGGTTTCAAGACCGAATCTTGGTACATTGAACCATAGCCTGCTTACATTAGAGTCAGCTGAGAGAAAGGGACTTGATATTGCCGGGATCGTAATTAGCAACTACCCCTGGGATCCTGGTATACCTGAGCAGACAAACCCAGAGCTGATTTTAAGTATGACAGGGGTTAATTTGCTTGGGATATTACCAAACAGCAGTTCAGTATCTGTAGAAAAAGGTGAGATTGGAAACCTAAGGGAGCTCGCGTCATCGTCATTATCAAAAGAGCTCGGCGGCACTTTTGTATTAGAGGAATTTTTGTCATCATTTGAGTGATTTGGCCTCATTATTAAGGATTTTTTACTCCGAAAATCATTCGGATTAACTATGCAAAACATAGCTAAATATAATAAATACGGTTTAAAATTTGACTTATTTCTTAGGCATGATATAAATACTGTGCGTTTTAAGAATTTGGGAGTAAATTCTTCCTAAGAAACACACTCTATTGCTAAGGTTGAACGGATGAAAAAAGGGCTCAAAATAGTTTCGGTTCCACTACTTGCGGCTGTAATACTTATTGGATTTTATTTCAATAATAACACCGACGCGGAGAGTAGTGATAAAGGCCCAGTTCAACCAATTCCATTTAGTCATAAAATTCATGCAGGTGAAGATGAAATTCCATGTGAGTACTGCCACAGCTATGTAGAGGTAGGTCCAAACCCTGGAATACCTTCTGTAAAAAAATGCATGGGCTGCCATCAGCACATACTAGGCCGCGATGTAGAATACGATTTTGATGGCAAAACAATCAACATTAAAAACGAAATTGCAAAAGTTAGAGAATATTGGGCTAAGAAAGAGCCAATACCATGGGTGCAGGTAAATTCTCAGCCCGGCTATGTTCACTTTACTCACAAGCGCCACATCAAGCGCGGGTTTGAGTGTGCTCAGTGTCACGGCGATGTGGCCAACATGGACCAGGTACACGAAGTACACAGAATGAACATGGGATTCTGTATCCAATGTCATCAAGAAAATGCAAAAGACGAGCATGAGCTTGCACATTTAAGGGATTGTTTGACCTGTCATTATTGATTGGAGGAGAAATGTCCGAAGATAAAAAAGGTGGTATAAAAAGAAGGGATTTTTTAAAGATAATCGGTGTTGCCGGCACAACAGCAGCTGTAGCTTCATCATGCTCAGAGCCTGTTGAGCAGATTATCCCTTATGTAATTCCACCTGAAGGAATTATCCCAGGGGTCCCTAATTATTATTCTAGTACGTGCAGGGAATGCTCAGCTGGATGCGGAATACAAATTAAAAATCGTGAAGGCAGGGCTATATTTATTGAGGGTAATCTTGAAAACCCAATAAACAAAGGCTCAGTTTGTTCAATGGGCCAAGCTTCACTCCAAGGTCTATATAACCCTGACCGTATTAGATCACCACTTACTAACATTAATAAAGATAGGCTCACACCACTAGGATGGGAAGCTGCGGAAAAGGCTCTTACAGAAAAAATTGAAGAAGCCAGAAGTAATGGTAAGACAGGAAATATAGTATTTCTATCCAATAATATTAACGGTGCATTAGGCGATTTAGTTGACGACTGGATGCAGGCCTTAGGAGGCAAGCACATTCAGTATGAGACATTTGCGCACGAGCCTTTAAAAGAAGCAAACAAAATATGCTTTGGAATAGATGCAATTCCATCATATCAGATACAAAACAGTAAATACTTACTTTCATTTGGAGCTGACTTTGTTGAAACATGGCTATCGCCGTCTGAATTCACAAGACAGTTCACCGATATGCACAGCCTAGAAGATAAGAGCATAGGACGCTTCGTTCATATTGAACCAAGGGCTTCTATGACTGCTACAAATGCTGATGATTGGATTTCTATAAAACCAGGAACCGACGCTGTGCTTGCTCTAGGAATTGCTAATCAGATTGTTTCGAGCGGTAATTCTCCAAATGGCGGCGGCGGACTAAGCGGACTTCTTTCACAATATACACTTGATAAAGTTTCAGAAATAACCGATGTTCCCCAAAATGTAATTACTCAGCTAGCAGATGAATTTGGCACAAAAGGGCCAAGTCTAGCAATTGGCGGCGGAGCAGCCGTTACCGGCACAAATGCGACTCAAACATTGGTTGCAATTAATATTCTTAACTATGTGGCTGGAAGCATTGGAGATACTATTGATTTTGGCGACACGCTTTCAATATCAACGGCAAGTTCGTTTGAAGATATATCATCACTTGCAAAATCAATGGAGAACGCAGAGGTCGATATACTTTTTATATACGACGTAAACCCGGTATTCACTCTTCCAACCCAGCTCAATTTTGGCGATGCTCTTACTAAAGTTCCTTTTGTCGTAAGTTTCTCAAGTTTCATGGATGAAACGACAGAGCATGCCAATCTTATAATGCCAAACAATACTCCTATAGAAAGTTGGGGCGACTACCAGCCTAGAGAGAGTGTGCACGGTCTAATTCAGCCAGCTATGAGCCCAGTATTTAATACAAAAGGCACAGGTGATGTGATTCTTTCTGTAAGCGGGCAGGTTGAAGAACTAAATGGAAGATACGAGCAAACGACATTCTACGATTATTTAAGAAATGCTTGGATGGAAAAATGGGCTTCAGATTCAGCATCATCAGGAGATTTTGAGGTCTTTTGGAAAGAGGCTCTTGAAAGAGGGGGAGTATACAAAGACTTGCCGTCAAAACAGGTCTCTTTGTCACCGTCAGTTGCGAACATGCAATTCCCCGAGGCCGAGTTTATCGGCGAGGGTGAATTTTATTTCATGGCCTACCCATCATACATTTTCTATGATGGAAGAGGAGCTAATAAACCTTGGCTTCAGGAGCTGCCCGAGGCAATAACAACGGGTGTATGGAGCTCTTGGGTAGAAGTACATCCTGATACGGCCAAGAAACTTGGAGTTGAATTAGGAGATTATCTATCAATTGAATCACCTCAAGGTGTTATTGAAACTCAAGTTTACATTTATCAAGGAGCTAGGCCTGACACTCTATCTGTCATGATAGGTCAGGGGCACACTAGTTACGGAAGATACGCTAAAGACAGGGGAGTTAACCCTATAAATATTCTGCCGCTCGCTACAGATTCACTCTCCGGAGGGTTTGCGTGGCTTTCAACAAAGGTAAACGCGGCAAAAGTAAATAAAAAAGAACAGTTTGTTCAGTTGCAGTATACAACAGAGCAGCACGACAGAGATATTGCACAATCGGTCAGTCTGGTCGATTTACTAGAAGGGAATCTTCATGATGAGCACCACCACCCTGAAGCTGATTTTTATCCGCCTAGGGAATATCACAAATACCGCTGGGCTATGAATGTAGATCTTCAAAAATGCGTTGGCTGCGGCTCTTGTGTAACAGCTTGTTATGCAGAGAACAATATTGCATTTGTAGGAAAGCAGATGTGTGCTCAAAGACGAGATATGTCTTGGATGCGCATTGAGAGGTATTTTGAGAAAGCAGACAATAATGCTGGATTTTCCACCAGATATCTTCCTATGATGTGTCAGCAGTGCGGAAACGCTCCATGTGAGCCTGTATGTCCTGTGTATGCCACTTACCACAACCCAGAAGGGCTAAACGGTATGGTTTATAACAGATGCGTTGGAACCAGGTACTGCTCTAACAACTGCACTTATAAAGTAAGAAAATTCAACTGGTATACATACAAGTGGCCTGAGCCGCTTAATTGGCAGCTA
>JBCCIH010000025.1 GCA_039028315.1 Thermodesulfobacteriota bacterium
CCAAAGCCTGGTAAATATGCTAACAGCAGGTGGAGCTATACTGTTCCCGAGCCCCAGGACGATGTAGGTCTTAGGGTTCATACAAAGCCCTACCAAAAACCCCATCCCCCAATTGCTGTTGCGGGCTTAACAGAGAGCTCGGGCACGCTAAAAGTGGCCGGGGAGAACGGCTGGATTCCAATGAGTATTAATTTTGTGACCGATAATGTTCTTAAGACCCATTGGAACTCTGTTGAAGAAGGAGCGCAAAACTCCGGCAGAGAACCTGATAGGTCTAAGTGGCGCATAGCCAGGGATGTTTTTGTGGCGGATACTACCCAGGAAGCAAGAGAACTAGTAAAGCAAGGCACGTTGGCACGAGATTTTACAGATTACTTCTTTAAAATGGTTCCTAAGATAAGGGGAAATTTGAACATATTTAAGTCGGATAAATCTATGCCCGACTCTGAGGTTACAATCGACTACATGATAGATAACCTTTGGATTGTCGGAAGCCCTGATGATGTGGCGGCACAAATACAAGAGCTCTATGATTCAGTTGGGGGTTTCGGAGTCCTATTAGTTATGGGTCACGAGTGGGATCCTAAAGATAAGTGGACCAGGTCTATGAAACTACTGTCCGAAGAAGTAATGCCCAGGCTTAAATTTTAATACTCAGAGTTTGTTTTAATCTCTTTTACCCTTAAAGATCTAAAGTCTTTTCTCTCAAGAGCTTTTTTCCATAGCCTTTTTTCCTCAGGAGTCTCCGGGTCAAATTCAGGTACCGGCTGAGGTGAGCCGTTCTCATCAATATGAACGAAGCTTAAAAAAGCAGTACAGGTGTGTCTTTGCTCGCCCGTAAGAATATCTTCTGATAATACTTTTATACCTACCTCCATTGAGCTCTGTCCAACATAGGTAATTCCCGCTTTAAAGGTGATAATATCACCTATTCTTATAGGAGAATAAAAATATAGATCATCCAAAGAACCAGTAATCATAAGGCCTTTAACAAATCTCATGGCCAAAATGGATGCCGCTTGGTCTATGTCCATAATAAGTTTGCCTACTGCCATAAAATCTCCGTGGAAGGTGTCTTCCGGAAGCACAATCTTTGTGGTTTCTAAGCGCTCGCGTACGATTTCAGTCTCATCAATAATGTGTCTTGCCTGATCGTCTCTTTTCTGAACTTGTGCTAGGCGCTCATCCTTTCTTTTCTTAGCCTCCATATAGATAGCCATCTCTTCACTATCACAAGGAGTTAGCTCTTCTGTGATTTTTCTAGGTTTTCCCTGTTCATCAACTGCAACAAATGCAAGGTGTGATGATGTGGTGAGTTTTTTATTGCCTGTCTCCGGATTTTCTGAAAATACCTGCACTCCTATTTCCATAGAGCTTGAGCCTATATACTCGACCCAGCTCTCGAGTGTTACGATCTCACCGACCATTACCGGGTTTATAAAATCAATACTATCCGTTGATCCCAGCACTGTGATGCCTTTGGATATTAGCGCAGAATTTATTGTTGCAGCATTCATAACCCAGTCCATTAGTCTGCCGCCGCTAAGTCTGTCATGCACACTTGTATGCTCAGGGAATACGAACTGAATTGTCTGTCTTTTCGTCTCTGCTATAGATGGCATTTTTTTATCCTCTAATTTGCTGGCTCTTGCGAGCGGTCCTTTAGTTGATCAGGTGTGTGAACATCGATTTGTGGGAATGGTATGGAGATCCCGTTGTTATCAAATTCAAGTTTGATTTTTTCTGTCAGATCGAAATATACAGGCCAGTAGTTTGATGTTCTAACCCAGGGGCGTACATAAAAATTCACGCTGCTGTCAGCTAGCTCTCCTACGGCTATGACATATTCCGGATCCCTTAGGATTCTATTATCTGCTTTAAGTACTTCTTCAATAATCCCTTTGGCAGTCGCAATATCATCTTCGTATGCTATACCGAATACCATGTCCACTCGTCTTGTGCCGGTCGCGGAATAGTTAGTGATAACATCAGAGTAGATGTTGCCGTTTGGAATTATGACCTGCTTGTTGTCGGGCGTATGGAGTGTAGTGCTGAATATCTTTATTTCTTCAACAGAGCCTGAAGTCCCGGCTACTTCTACAAAATCTCCTGTTTTAAATGGTCTGAATACTAAAAGCATGACACCTGCAGCAAAATTTTGAAGCGAGTCCTTAAGTGATAATCCGATTGCTAAACCTGCAGCACCTATAAGTGCAATTAGTGAATTAGTATTGAGACCTAATCTGCTAAGCGCTGCTATAACTACGAATAGTAAGAGCAGCCATCTAACAATAGAAGATATAAAATTCACCAAGATCTGATCTAATTTTGCCTTTTGAAGGATCCTTCTTACGATTCCATTAATAATTGAAACTACAATAAGACCTATAATAAAGATTATAAGAGCAATCCCAATGTTAAAGCCCCATGGGATTAAGTAGGTCTGTGTAATATGCTCTAAGTCTATATGTTCAATCATACGAGTTCACCGCCTATATAGATAATTTATTTAACCCTATCTGAAAGCTCAAGCGCTTCGTCAACCATTTCTCTTAGCAAATCCAGGCCTCCCTGCCAAAACTCTGGATCTTTTATATTAACACCAACCCGCTCAAGTAGTACCTCCGGCGCATCGCTTCCCCCAGAAGATAAAAGCTCTACATATCTTGGAACAAATACATTTCCTTCATTTATATATTTACTGTATAGCGAAAGTACAAGAAGCTCTCCGAATGAATATGCATAACAGTAAAAAGGAGAATGAATAAAGTGCGGGATATACATCCACCAGCTGCGGTAATCATCTGTCATTTCAACAGATTTTCCAAACATTGGACTATTTGCCTGTGCCCATAGCTCATTAATATTTTCTGAAGTAAGCTCACCTTTTTCTCTTCTTGTGTGATGAAGGGACTCTTCAAACCTTGTGAGTACAACCTGCCTAAACACAGTGGCAAATATATCCTCCAGCTTTCCGCAAATAAGCGCAAGCTTAGTTTTAGGATTCTTCTCAGACTCCATAAGGTTGTGAAAAACGAGTATCTCTGCAAACACACTCGCAGTCTCTGCAGTGGTAAGCGGCGTATCTGAATGAAAATATCCCTGACTTCTAGAGAGGTATTGATGTACTCCATGACCAAGCTCATGAGCAAGCGTCATAACGTCCCTCATTGTGCCAGTGTAGTTTGTAAACACATATGGATGCGCGCTCGGCACTGTGCCGTGACTAAATGCTCCGCCCCTTTTACCGGCTCTTAATTCAGCATCTATCCAGTTTTTATCAAAAAACTTCTGAGCAATATTTGCCATCTTTGGAGAGAAGCTGTGAAATGAGCCAAGAATGATTTCCTTACTCTTTTTATAGTTAATAACCTGGGAGTCATCAGAGATCGGAGCATAACGATCATAGTCATAAAACTTTTTTATTCCCAACAGCTTTTTCTTAAGACCGTAGTAAGTGTCTACCATGTCGTAGTTCTTCTCGCATGAGCTCATAAGTGAATCGACAGTCTCTTTATCTATTTCATTGCTTAGGTTTCTAGATGACATCGGATCATCAAATGTCCTAAGTCTGTCATTTAAAGAATGATCCTGAACGAGTGTGTTGAATATAAAAGTAAGAACGTGAGCGTTTTCTTTAAGGCCGACCGTAAGGCTCTTAGCTGCGGCTTTCCTTTTATTTCTATCTGGATCATAGAGTAGGGCAAGTATCTGTGTCTCAGACATTAACTGCTGCTTGCCGTCTAACTTAATCTTGAACTTAACGTTGTTTAGTACTTCGTCGAACAGTCTTTTAAAAGCGCGCGAGCCAGTGTTAGCTTTTTCGTCTAGTATTTTTTCCTCAGCCTCGCTTAGCCTATGAGGCTTGTACATACGCTCTTGCAGGAGAAAATGCTTGTATGGTGCAAGTGTCTTATTTGATAGTAGTGTTTCCACTTTTTTGTTGCTTAGCTTTATCCACTCAAGCTCAAAAAACATAAGATGCTTTCTTGCCTCTGTGGACTTTTCCTGAATCATCTGAAGAAAAGCGCCGTTCTCAGGTTTGCCTGTATCTGCGGCGAATACGAGATATGCAAATGATAGTAGCTTGCCAATTGTTTCGGAGATAGATTCAAGCTCTTCTACAGCTCCATGTAAAACTTTGGGCGTTAGCTTGTTAGAGTTAATTTTGCCGCGGTACTTTTTTTCAAACGCCTCAGCTCTGTTAAAAAGCCTATTTAAATCACGCTCTATCTTTTTATCTTTAAGATCTGAGTATAGGTCTGATAAATCCCATGTTATACCTTCAGCTCCTGATTTTTTTGCTCTAGCTGTTTGTTTTGTCATAAATAATTCCTCTTAAATAGTTAATCTGATGGATGTTAATCTGGTGTTAATTGTTTTTTGATTTTGGCATGGGATATGACTATTCACCAAGTTCTTGTCTGACTATGGTGTTCACAACTGAGCCGTCGGCCTTGCCCTTAACTTCTGGCATTAAAACCTTCATAACTTTGCCAATATCCTTCATACCTTCTGCCCCGGTTTCTTGAACAGCTTTTTTTACAATTTCTCTTATTTCATCCTCACCCATCTGCTCTGGCATATATTTCATAAGGATTTGAATCTCAGCTTTTTCTTGCTCAGCTGCGTCTGGACGGTTCACTTTCTCAAACTCTTTAGCTGCGTCTCTTCTCTTTTTTATTTCTGCTCCAACTACACCTATTACATCTTCATCGGTAAGCGCTTCTTTGTTCTTATCGATTTCTTTGTTCTTAAGCGCAGATTGCAGCATACGAAGCACCGAAAGCTCAAGCTTCTTTTTATTTCTTAGTGCGTCTTTAAGATCTTGTGGTATTTGTTCTAATAATCCCATTTATTTTTCTCCAATTAATTAATGAGAGTTAGTTTAACTGTTCTTAAGGGTCAATTACATATATATCGCGTAAGCTCCTGCCTTTTTCTGCGTAGTCCATGCCGTAGCCGACTATGAATTCATTGCCTATCTCAAAGCCAACGTAATCAATATTTATGCTTGCCTGGCTGCTGTTTTTTTTCTTAATTAGAGTACAAATTTTAAATGACGAAGGCTGTTTAGATAGAATATCTGCTCTAATAAATTCAAGTGTTTTGCCTGTATCTATTAAGTCTTCAACCAGTAATACATTTTTATTGGTGAGAGTGGTTTTTACATCACTAATTAGCTCAAGCTCCCCCGCTTCCATTTCATCTTTGTAGCTAGACACCTGTAAGAAATCTATCTCAGGATCTATATCTAGACTGCGCATTAGATCGGACATAAAAATTATGCCGCCTTTTAAAACACCTACTATTAAAAGATCTCGCCCAGCGTGGTCACGAGTAATTTTTTGAGCAAGTTCGTCTACTTTATGTGATATCTCCGAATAATCTATAAGTTTTTTGAATCTTTTGTCGTTTATCACGATGGACATAAATTTATTTTATATGATATTTCAGGACTGGCCAGGAGGATTTATCTAGCGGCACTAACATTGACTAAAGTTTCTGATATTCTATATTTTTGAGCGAATAAAGAAATGATAGGGAAAAGGTAATAGATATTGAGTTTTAAAAACCCCGAAGAACAACTTGAAATCATAAAGCGCGGCACAGCTGAGATTATCTCTGAAGAGGAACTTTTAGAGAAGCTTAAAAAGTCCAAGCAGAAAAATGAGCCTCTTAAAATTAAGGCCGGTTTTGATCCTACTGCTCCAGATCTTCATCTTGGGCACTGCGTACTCTTAAAAAAATTAAGAGAATTTCAGAATCTTGGACACACGGTGCAGTTTCTAATTGGCGACTTCACCGCAATGATAGGAGATCCCTCCGGAAGATCAGAGACAAGACCACCTCTTACAGAGGCTGAGGTAAAAAAGAACGCAGAAACCTATGAGAGGCAAGTGTTTAAGATATTAGATCGTGACAAGACCCAAGTCATGTTTAATAATGACTGGTTAGGGGCTATGAGCGCTGCTGATCTCATAAAACTGGCAACCCTCGGCAATGTAGCCCGAATGCTCGAGCGCGACGATTTTGAAAAACGCTATAAGAGTGAGATTTCAATTTCAATAAACGAGTTTTTGTATCCGCTAGTTCAAGCCTATGATTCAGCCCAGATGAAATCTGATGTTGAGTTTGGTGGGACCGATCAGAAATTCAATATCCTATTAGGAAGAGATGTTCAGCGCCACTTTGGACAAGAGCCGCAGATCGCAATTTTGCTGCCAATTCTAGAAGGGCTCGACGGCGTTAGAAAGATGTCTAAATCGCTTAATAACTACATAGCTGTTGAAGATAATGCCCAGGATATATTTGGCAAAGTAATGTCTATTTCTGATGATCTGATGTGGCGCTACTATGAGCTATTAACATACAGATCAGAAGATGAAATAGATACTCTTAAAAAGGGTCATCCGATGGATGCAAAGAAAGCTCTTGCCTATGAACTTACTGCCTGGCTTCAGGGCGAAGAAGGCGCAGAGATGGCCAAGAAAGACTTTGACACTAAGTTTTCAAACCGCGAGTTTCCTGAGGATGCAAGAGAAGTAAATCTAGCCAAGAACGATAGCCGTACTGTGCTCGATCTGGTAGTAGAGTCCTCAGCCAGTTTAAAGAGTAGGGGAGAAGCCAAGAGGCTCATACTCCAAGGCGGGCTCAGTATTGATGGGGAAAAATTTACAGATATAAATACATCATGTCCTCAAGGTGAGACTCTCAAGCTCAAAATCGGCAAAAAAGAGTTTGTAGTTGTAAAAATAGAAGCAAGTTAGCCTGTAAGCCGAATTCTGTCTTGGACAATCATTCATCTGGGACGCTCATTACTGAGCGCCTCAAGCAACATACCCGGAAGCTCAGAACGGGCCGCTCTGTTTTTCCTAGGAAAAAACACTTCCCTATTTTGTCTTTCTCCAAGCGGGGTTTACCATGCCGCGGATTGTCACCAGCCCGCGCGGTAGTCTCTTACACTGCCTTTTCACCCTTGCCGGCCCCAAAAGGAGCTTAGGCGGTTTATTTTCTGTGGCACTTTCCGTTGCCTCACGACACCTGGGAGTTACCCAGCGCTCTGCCCTTTGGAGTTCGGACTTTCCTCCAGTAAGTGCACAAGTGCACAAACCAGCGATTGCCCGGCTCACTTGCTTCTACTATGAAGAATATTCATCGATTGCAAGGTTTGCAAGTCTGTCAGCTTCTGAGTTGTGCTCTCTGGGGATGTGCTGAATCGTGATGTCTTTGTAGTTTTGAAACAAAGTTTTGGCTTTCTTATTAAGTGGAATTATCTCAGGGTGCTTAACTTTCCAAAGCCCATTTATCTGGTTAGCAACAAGAAGTGAGTCTGTATAGATTCGTATGGGACTATCTGCTAGTTCTACACAATTCTCTAATGCGGTTATTAGCGCCGTATATTCTGCCTGATTGTTGGTTTTGGTTCCCAAATATTTTTTGACTTCAATTATATCATCAGTAGTTTTTTTTATGAGTACGCCGATGCCTGACTCCCCAGGATTGCCTCGGGCAGCTCCATCAATAAATATTTCAATCACATCTGTGCTGTTAGTCATATGGGGCAGGCTAGGCTGTTTTAGCTTCACTATCAGATTCTTCTTCAGTATAGAGGATCTTTTGGCAGCTAGGACATTGTATTATTTTTGTATATGTGAGGATTTCATTAAACATCTGTGCAGGCACATTCATGTAGCATCCCGTACAAACTTCATTTTTGGCGACTGCTAAGATTTCTCCATTATTTTTATCAAATATCTTGTGATAAAGAGGTACAATTTCCGGATCAAGAGTCTGAAGAGTCTTTTCTTTCAGTTCTTTTTTAGGCTCATATGAATTTTTAACTTCTTCAAGCTCAAGGGTGTACTCATCTATCTTTTCTTTAGATTCAGCCTCCTTAGAGGCTAGGGCTTCAGATTGTTTTGCAATTTCATTCTCTAATGTTTCTAGTTTTTCCATTTCTTCCAGAAGCTTTTCTTCCAGATCTGAATTAGACCTTTTGGTCTCGGTTATTTCTTTCTGAAGCGCTTGATATTCTTTATGTGTTTTAATTTCGAAAAGTTTTTCTTCAGATTTCTTTATGCTTTCTTCGTTTTCACTGACTTCATTTTCAAGGTTTGATTTTAAGGTGGTGAGTTCTTGTTTTTGATTATTTAAATTTTCTAGTGCTTCTTTTGAGGATTTTAGTTCTTGTTCTAAGGCGGATATTCTTTCCGGATAGTCATTAAGGTGGACTTCTAATTCGCTGAGCTCCATATCAATCTTTTGGAGCGCCTCGAGAACCAATATTTGTTCTCTCATTTCTCCCTCCGTCTTACTTCATCGAATAAATTTATTTGATTATAATGGTTGGAAATTCTCTTTGTAGAAGAAAATTCAAATATGTGAATTATTAAGTTTTCTTTTATCTCTCTTTGTGTATCCATCAACTCTACTAACTTTTTAGTTCTAAGCACTTAATACATTTTACCTGCTAAAGATACTTTTTGCCTTCTAAAGAAGTATGGGCCCACCCGGACTCGAACCAGGGACCAACGGATTATGAGTCCGCCGCTCTAACCAACTGAGCTATGGGCCCTCAGCATAATTAAGTGAACTTATTATATTAAGTAAGTATACAGACCTTGTCAATAAACGCTTGATTTGGGGATGATAATAGAAGATGTATCAACGTTTTGCTGAATAGTTTTCAGCCTTAAGGTGTTTATAGTACTCAAGTACTTTAGCTATGTAGTCGGTAGTTTCAGGGTATGGGGGTATTGTGAAGCCATGCTTAATTACAGAACCCTTGCCAGCGTTATAGGCTGCCAGCGAGAGCTTAAGGTCGCCGTCAAAGTAATCAAGCAGGTCTTTTAGATATTCCACCCCACCTTCCATGTTCTCTTTTGCATCGAAGGGATCATTGACACCATAATCGCTAGCTGTTGCAGGTATAAGCTGCATTATGCCTTGAGCGTTTTTAGGAGATACAGCGTCTGGGTCAAAGTTTGATTCAGCTTTGATTACTGCTTTAACTAGATATGGATCAACTTTATGTTTTTCGCTTATAAGTATTATGTCCCTATCATATTCCGTCACAAATCCGTTTGATAGATCCACTCCGCTCTCGGGCCTGTTGATCTTATATTTTGCAAGCGATGCTCTGTTGAACACGACGGTAGGCATTTTATTATTACACTCAAGAGTTTCATGAGTTCCGGACCTATCTATGAGGATCATGCAATTTGCTATCTCTAAAACCTGAATATATTCGCTCTTTATCAGGTCCAATCTGTCACCAGGAAGATATTTACCTATCTCACCTGTGATTGGGTTTTTAATTAGCGCTTTAGTTGATTTCCCGCTTGTAAGAGTGCCAAGCACTACAAGTTCAAGCTCAGACTTAGAAACTTCTATGGACAGAAGTTCATTTTCCTCGAGAGTTTCCTGATATACAGATGGATCGTCAGAGAAACTGCCGACGGTGTCCTGGGCATATGATAAATCTGCCATAAGTAGTAATAAAAGTGGGAATGCCAATAAAAACAGGATGTTTTTCTTCATATAGGCATGCAGCTCAACAGCAATATATACATTCAGAATATATGATTAAGCCTTAAATGTAAACAATTAAAATGGTATAAATACAAAAGGGCTACACATTATTTGCTAATGTATAGCCCTTTATTCTATGTCGGTTAGAAAATTTTCTACTTTTTCTGTGTAATTGGATAAAACTTATAGGATTTAACGTCTTTTCCTTCTTTTGTCTTTTTTACTGTTCCCACTGTTACGCCCATTTTCTCGCCGATGTTTAGACTCTCAGGGTCATCAACTTCGACCTGAGCCATTACTCTCACACCTTCAGGAAAATCGACTAACGCCAGCGCATAGGGGACTGGAAACTCCGGCATACTTCTTCTTACGACTGTAAATGAATGAAGCTCACCCTCAGCGCTAAGCATCCTCTCTTCAATCTCGTCTGAGAAGCTAACAGGGTCTGCCATATATTTTGGAAATGTATAATTATCCGACTCCTTAGAATATCCAGCAACTAACCTTACATTGCCGCCTCTGTCAGTTGCGAATAACTCCGGAAACATTACCTCTTCATGATTCTCTGCCATAACCTCAATCTCTCCTTAGCAAATTTTAAGTGGGATATATATTACATCCATTTTAAATTAAGTCTAGAGTACATTTGTGCTTGTTTGTAAAGGATTTAAAATCTTAGTAGAATAGATTGCCATGAGCCAAACAGTTCCAAGGGCACTCACTATCGCAGGCTCAGATTCTGGAGGAGGCGCCGGGATCCAGGCTGATCTAAAAACATTTACAGCTCTGGGAGTATATGGCATGTCTGCAATCACATCTGTAACCGCTCAAAACACTCAGGGAGTCCAAGAGATTTTCAATTTGCCGCCCGAGTTGGTAGAGCAACAGATGGATTCAGTTTTGAGCGATATTGGAGTCGATGCGGTAAAAATTGGTATGCTCTCGACTAAAGAAATTATCTTAGCGGTTTCAAAAAAAATCACAGAGTTTGATCTAAAAAACCTTGTTTTAGATCCTGTTATGATAGCAAAAGGCGGAGAGGATCTACTTCAAAAAGAGGCGGAGCAAACTTTAATAGATGAGCTATTGCCCAACACTTATCTTTTAACACCAAATAATCCGGAGGCAGGGGTTTTATGCGGGATTGAAATAAATTCAATTGACGATATGAAAGAGGCAGCTAAAAGTATAAAAGCACTAGGTCCCCAAAATGTATTAATCAAAGGAGGTCATCTTGACCCTTCCCAAAATGCAGTTGATATTTTATATGACGGCAAAGAGTTTTATGAATTTAAATCAGAACGAATAAATACAAAAAATACTCATGGCACAGGCTGCACTTATTCTGCAGCAATATGCGCTGGGCTTGCAAAAGGCTTATCTCTTGTAGAAGCTATTGCCGGTGCAAAAGAGTATATAAACTTAGCTATTAAAAATTCATTTGAGATAGGAAGCGGACACGGACCGCTCAATCATTTTTGGAAAATATTGTAAAGGAGCATGTCATGGCTGAAATAATTGATGGGAAAAAGGTATCTGAACATATAAGGGCAGAGATTGCTCAGGGTGTAGAGAAGTTAAAAGATGAAACTGGAATCACCCCAGGTCTGGCCGCAGTGCTAGTCGGTGATGACCCAGCTTCAGAAATCTATGTAAGAAATAAAAGAAAAGCGTGCGCCACAGCCGGAATGTATTCTGAAGAACATAAGCTGCCGGCTGAGACTAAAGAGCAGGAGCTTCTAAATCTTGTGGATAGATTGAACAACGATCCAAACATTCATGGAATTTTGGTACAGCTCCCTCTACCTGATCATATAGATGAGACGAAAGTTCTAAGAGCTGTTACTCCTCTAAAAGATGTAGACGGGTTTCATCCATACAACGTTGGACTTTTAGTTGAAGGAAACCCAAGATTTATTTCCTGCACCCCTCATGGAATCATCAAAATGCTTGAGTTCTATAATATAGACATAACTGGAAAAGAAGCTGTTGTAGTAGGAAGAAGTAACATCGTTGGAAAGCCAGTATCTATGCTTCTTCTTCACCGCCATGCCACTGTTACAATCTGTCATTCGCGAACAAAGCCACTTGAGGAAGTGACTCGAACAGCCGACATTCTGGTTGCTGCAATCGGAAGGGCAAATTTTATTACCGGCGATATGGTCAAGGATGGAGCTGTTGTGATTGATGTTGGAATTAACCGTAACGAGGACGGGAAACTGGTGGGTGATGTAGATTTTGAGGCAGTATCTCAAAAGGCCTCATACATTACACCTGTTCCGGGAGGGGTAGGGCCGATGACCATCTCGATGCTCTTGTGGAACACACTTGAGTCTGCAAAAAACAGCTCGCAGTAAACTATAAGTAAATAATATTTGTGGATAACCTGCTCTAAAAACACACTGATTCTATTCACAATAATACTATGATGTGCTTAATTATACTTATAAGTGCCTATAATTGTTGTATATATAGTGTAAATGCCAATATTCCTAATGTGGACAAATAGCTTGATTTTTTGTTGCTAAGTTGTTGATTGATTGTGAATTAATGTGAACTAGCTGTGAATTAATCCACTATCTTAATTACGGCTTTATCATCGTTGATGTTTTTTAGTAACTCAGATACTGTGAGTTTATATTCAGGATGAACAAACTCGGGATCAATCTCGCAAATAGGCTCTAACACAAAACGCCTTAGGTGCGCTCTTGGGTGAGGGATCTGGAGCCCATCATTTTTTGAGAGCAGATCATCGTAAAATATTATGTCTAGATCGATGATTCTTGGCTCCCACTTCTCGTGTCTCTCTCGTCCAAGTTTATGTTCAATCTTATTGAGTTCTGAAAGCAGCTCATATGGTGGCAGTTCGGTATCGATTTCAGCCGCAAGATTTATAAACTCTGGCTGGTCCTCTTTGCCCACTGGTTCAGTTTCATAGAAAGATGAAACTTTGACTACTTTCGAAAAGGCTCCCATCTCATCTATAGCTTTCTTGCAGTTTTCGATCCTATCTCCAAGATTGGATCCGATGCTGATATATACTAGACTCATAGTAGTTAAACTTAAATCACAATCCTTTGACTATCTAGGTGTTTTCATTAATTTATATAAAAAGGAGGCAATTATGTCACTACTTTCAGAAAATGAAATTGCTCAAGGTCTTTCATCTCTTGATGGCTGGACACAAGTTGGCAATCAAATTACAAAGCAGTTTAAATTTAAAAACTTCGTTGGATCAATGGGGTTTGTAACAAAAGTTGGAATTCTAGCGGAAAGAGTAGATCACCACCCGGATATAATGATTGAATACAGCAAAGTTACTATTACACTTTCCACACACAGTGAGGGCGGACTTACGGAGAAAGACTTTAGCTTAGCTACTGAAATACAAGAGGTATCTTAATTAAGGCTCGGGTTTCGTGTCTTTTTCTATCACTTCATAATCGTTCTCGTCAAGAGTGATAGTATGACTGCCGTCAGGGTTTTCCGTAACCTTGTCCGGCTTTTTAGAGCCAAAAGATGTTACAAACCTAAGTATCCCAAGAATAATTACACCTATAGCTACCACTATGCCGATGAATAAACCGAAAACTGCCAGCACTCCGATAACTAATAAAACCAGAAGTATCATCAGCGGCACTGCGTAGAAAGGAGGCTTTCCTCCTCTCTTAAATTGATAAAAGTTTATTTGTCTGTTGCTCATAGTATTCCCTATTTTCTCCTATGCCTTTCCGCAGCATTTTTTATATTTCTTGCCGCTGCCGCAGGGACAAGGATCGTTTCTGCCGACCTTCTTCTCCTGTCTTCTAATCGGCTTTTTCTTTTCTTCCTGTTCTGCCTCACCTCTGCTTAAGACCATATTCTGCTGCTCAGCTCTTCTTTGTCTCTCGATTCTCGCCATGTCGGTCTCGTTTACCGGCTGTACTCTAAACAGCTTCTCGCACACATCATTGCTAAGTCTATACATAAGACCGCCGAACATATCATAGCCCTCTTTCTTATATTCTTGAAGAGGGTTTCTTTGAGCATAACCCCTAAGTCCTATACCCTCTCTTAGGTGGTCCATGTTTAAAAGATGATCCTTCCATAGATAGTCAACTGTCTGAAGCATTACGAATCTCTCTATCTGCCTCATTGTGTCAGAGCTTATGTCCTGCTCTTTTTGTTCATAATATTCGTGCACTTTGGCTTTTATGTAATCTGTAATATCTTCCTTATTTACTGCATCCACAGGCAGATCATCAAAATCTATCTCGATATCAAACTGAGCATGAAGGGATTCCTTTAATTCTCCTAGGTCAACTGTGTCCGGTACTACCTTTTCCGGCAGTGTAGACTGGGCTAGATCATCTGTAATATCATCAGCCATATCGAATAGGTTTTCTTTTAAATTCTCACCGCCTGCTAAAAACTCTTTACGCTTTGTATATATAACATCTCTTTGTGTATTTAGAACATCGTCGTAATCCAAGAGGTGTTTTCTGATATCAAAGTTGTGTCCCTCAACTTTTTTCTGGGCATTTTCAATTGAGCGGCTTATCATCTTATGTTCAATAGGCTCGCCGTCTTCCCAGCCTAGCTTATCCATGATTTTAGTAATTGTATCTGAGGCAAAGATTCTCATCAGATCGTCTTCAAGTGAAACATAAAAACGTGTTGATCCTGGATCTCCCTGTCTTCCGGCACGGCCTCGCAGCTGATTATCAATTCTTCTGGATTCATGGCGTTCAGTTCCGATAATATGTAGCCCGCCCATATCTAAAACCTTTCGTTTTTGTTCATCACATATGGCTCTTGCCTCTATAATAGCCTCTTCGTACTGATCTGGATCAGCCTCTGATGGTTCTACCTTATACTCTTTTCTTAAAAGTTCCTCTGCAAGATGTTCATGGTTTCCGCCTAGGATAATGTCGGTTCCTCGACCTGCCATGTTTGTCGCAATAGTAACAGCACCGATTCTTCCAGCTTGTGCCACAACTCCCGCCTCACCCTCATGCTGCTTTGCATTTAGCACCTGGTGCTTGACCTTGTGCTTTGTAAGTAGATTATGGATCTTCTCTGATTTCTCAATCGATGTAGTACCCACAAGTATAGGGCGGCCTTCTTCGTTAAGCTCCTTAATCTCTTCTACAACAGCGCTATATTTATCTTCCTCAGTCTGGTAGATAAGATCATTTCTGTCATCTCTTACCATCGGTTTATTTGTGGGAACAACATTTACATCGAGCTTGTAGATATTTTTAAACTCAAACGCCTCAGTATCGGCTGTACCTGTCATTCCTGCAAGCTTTCTGTACATACGGAAGTAGTTCTGGATTGTAATAGTTGCCAGTGTTTGGTTTTCGTTCTCAATTTCTATGCCTTCTTTTGCTTCAACCGCTTGGTGAAGACCGTCGCTCCAGCGCCTTCCAGGCATTAGCCTTCCTGTAAATTCATCTACGATGATTGCCTGACCTTCTTTGATCATGTAATCAACGTCTCTATGAAAAAGGTTATGTGCCCTTAATCCCTGAATCACATGGTGCAGTAGCTCAAGGTTCATCGGGTCATATATGTTTGCAACGTCTAGAGCCTGCTCAACTTTATTTGAGCCTTCCTCAGTTGGGGTTACCTGCTTTGTTTTCTCGTCCATTGTAAAATCAACTTCTGGGGTGAGTTTCTTAACAATTTTATCAATCTCGTAGTAGCGTTCGGTTGAATCTTCTGAAGGGCCTGAAATAATAAGCGGCGTTCTCGCCTCGTCAATTAAGATACTGTCTACCTCATCAACAATGGCGAAATTGTGCTCTCTTTGTACATAGTCGTCCAATGAGAACTTCATATTGTCTCTTAAATAATCAAATCCAAACTCGTTATTAGTGCCATATGTAATATGAGCCCCATACGCCTCTTTTCTGGAACACTCTACAAGCTTTGTTTTAAAAGCAGAGAGAACGTCCAGGTTCTTTTCAGGAGGTATCTCCATCTCAGCGTACTCTTTTGGCCAAACGCTAAGATTTTTCTCTATAGCATTTTGAGCCCGCTCCGGATGTTCCCACTCAACTAAATACGATATGTCATGGTTTACAACTCCCACGGAGAGTCCTAAAAATTTATGTATTGATGCCATCCATGTAGCATCACGCCTTGCTAGGTAGTCGTTAACAGTAACCAGATGAGCCCCGTATCCGGTAAGTCCATTTAGGAAAAGCGGAAGGGCTGCCACTAGGGTTTTACCCTCACCGGTTTTCATCTCGGCAATCTTGCCCTGATGAAGCACTAGTCCGCCAATAAGCTGGACATCA
>JBCCIH010000026.1 GCA_039028315.1 Thermodesulfobacteriota bacterium
CGCTAGCGCTATAAAGCTAGTATTCCCTGAGCTTGAGGGAAAAATGGAAGCTGTTGCTATGAGAGTTCCTACTGCTGATGTGTCAGTTGTAGATTTTGCTGTGGAAGTGGACAACCCGACCACAGCACAAGAGGTAAATGCCAAATTTAAAGAAGCTGCAGAAGGGGATCTAAAAGGATATCTAAGATATTCGGATGAAGAGCTTGTATCCTCTGATTTTATTGGCGATCCACATTCCGCAATTTTTGATGCACCACTAACTTCAGTCGTTCAGGGTAATCTTGTGAAGGTTATCGGATGGTATGATAATGAATACGGATACTCATCAAGAGTAATTGATCTTATAGAATACGTGAGGGATAGTGCTAAATGAGCAAGCTGGTAATCTCTGATCTGCCTGATTCAGAACTAGAAGGCAAAAGAGTATTTGTTAGAGTCGATTTCAATGTTCCGATCAGGGACGGCAAGATCAGCGAAGATTACCGAATAAGAAGAGCGATACCAACTATAGACTACTTAATTGAACGACGAGCCAAAGTTATTATTGGCACACATCTAGGCAGACCCAAAGGCAATATAATCCCTGATTTATCTTTAAAACCAATTCAAGACAGGCTTTCAGAACTGCTTGGAAAATCGGTTATTTTCACAGGAAAAGTTATCGGAAGTGAAGTAAGATCTGCGATCGATACTCTAAATGACGGCGAGGTAATGCTGCTAGAAAACCTCCGCTTCCATAAAGAAGAAACAGATAATGACCCTGGATTTGCCAAAGAACTTGCTTCATTTGCTGATATATATGTTAATGATGCTTTTGGCACATCCCACAGAAAACATGCATCGACATATGGAATGGCACAGGAGTTTGAGCACAGGCTAGCTGGATTCTTAGTAAGCAGGGAACTTACATTCTTAACAAGGATCCGTGAGAATCCAGAGCGTCCATTTGTAGTAATCGTAGGCGGCGGAAAAATTAAAGATAAAATACATGCTCTAAAAAGCTTAATAGACAAAGCCGACAAAGTTCTCCTTGGCGGAGGAGCGGCTTATACCTTTTTAAAAGCAAAGGGTGTTGGAATAGGTAACTCAATTGTTGATAACGACATGCTTGATTGGGCTAGTGAGTCTTTAGATAAATACGGAGACAAAATATTTCTTCCAATTGATCATGTTGTGGCGGACAGTTATGAGAGAAGAAAAAACTGTATGGTAATGGATGATGGAATCCCTGATGATCTTCAGGCTTTTGATATAGGCCCCAAAACTGCGGCCCTTTATGCACATCAATTAAGGGGTTCAGGCTCCGTTTTTTGGGGAGGGCCAATGGGAGTTTTTGAAGTTGGAGATTTCTCAGCGGGTACAACCCAGTTGGCGCGTGCCGTAGCACTGGCAACATGGAGAGGCGCAAGCACCGTGGTTGGGGGCGGCGAGACTATTGCTGCTATCAGAAACGCTGAGGTGCTCGATTCAGAGATTACTCATATCTCCACCGGAGGAGGAGCACTTCTAGAATTCTTAGGCGGTGTTGAACTTCCCGGAATTGCCGTGTTAGATAATATAGACAAAGATGTTTCTGCAGTAGCAAATTAGTAACTTTAAAGTCCCTTATTATATATTTTTGAGCTCGCTATTTTTGTTCTTAGAATTTATATTTAATTTAGGCCACATTTATGACAAAATAATATACAAATTCTAAACAAGGAGCGTACTAAGGCGATGGCTAAAGCAAAAGACGGCATTGATTCAACTGTAAAGATTTTAGGTAAAGAAGCGGATTACCTGCTAAACCATAAATGTAAGACTGTATCTAAAAAGCAGCTACATCTCCCTGGGCCATCTTTTGTAGATGACATATTTATCCCTACTGATCGCCCTAACTCAGTACTCAGAAACTTAGAGCTTTTGTTTAATCACGGCCGGCTTGCGGGAACTGGCTACTTATCAATATTGCCGGTGGATCAGGGAATTGAACACTCTGCTGGCGCATCGTTTGCACCAAATCCAATTTACTTTGACCCTGAAAACATTGTTAAGCTTGCGATAGAGGGAGGCTGCAACGGAGTTGCTTCAACACTCGGTGTTCTTGGATCCGTAGCAAGAAAATACGCACACAAGATTCCGTTTATCGTAAAACTAAATCATAATGAATTTCTCTCGTACCCAAACACCTACGATCAGATTCTTTTTGCAAACGTAGATCAGGCATTTGAGATGGGCGCTGTTTCGGTGGGTGCTACTATCTATTTTGGCTCAGAGGGAAGTCACCGCCAAATACAAGAAGTATCAGAAGCTTTTAGATATGCTCATACCTTAGGTCTAGTGACTATACTTTGGTGCTACCTTAGAAACCCGGCATTTAAAACTAAAGAAGCCGATTACCATGTGGCGGCTGATTTAACTTCTCAGGCAAATCATATCGGAACAACTATTGAAGCTGACATAATAAAGCAAAAGCTGCCGGAGAATAACGGAGGTTTTACAGCGCTTAATTTTAGCAAGACTGACCCTAGGGTTTATTCAAAACTCACTACGGATCATCCGATAGACCTTACTCGTTATCAGGTTGTAAATTGCTACATGGGAAGAGCTGGGCTTATAAACTCCGGAGGCGCTTCAACAGGGGATGAGAGTAATGATCTGGCCCAAGCTGTAAGAACTGCGGTAATTAATAAACGAGCTGGGGGGATGGGGCTTATCACAGGACGCAAGTCATTTCAGAAATCTATGAAGGACGGCGTTGAAATATTAAACGCGGTTCAGAATGTGTATCTGGATGATGAGATCACAGTAGCGTAAATAAAAAATATGAGGTGAAAGGTTTTTAGCTATCAAACCTTTCACCTCAGTAATCTTTTTTATACTCCTTTATCTTCAAGACCTTCTGGCACTTCGCCGTAATAAATAGAATCCTCTTTATAAAGCTCTTTGATCTTATCTTTAGGCATATCAGGCATTCCTTCATCAAGTCCAAACATTTTACAAAGGTGTTTTAGTTCTTCGTCTCTTCCAGGATGTGGTGCCATCGGCTGAATCATATTAGCGTCTTTTAAATCTTGGCGTACTTGGGCATCTTCTTTGAGCTCAGTTCCATATTCATTGTAGTGATAGAGTTTATCAAATCTTTTCCTCGGTCTCTGCCCTGGGGTTTCAGCAGCGTATCCTACAGCCATTAACCATATTGGGACAATGTTCTCAGGGGTGCCAAGAACTTTTGGAAACTCTGCAGGCTTTCTTCCAGTTGCCAACAGGCAAGCTCCAAGCCCGAGCTCAGTTGCGGCTAACATTGAATGTGCAATAGCTTGACCCGCTTCTATCCTAAGTAGGTCCTCTGCTCTTTCTCTTGGAAAACTCATAAGCCTTGGATAAGTCGACTCGGTTAGAATCTTATAAGTCCAACCATAAGCTGCAGTCACGGCTCTTGCAGGAAAAAGTACAGAGAATGATTCTACGAGCTCTTTGTACCAGGCATCCATATTTATCAGCCAAGCGATAACAATAGGAGCTTGTCTTAACGGCTGTTCATTAAAGGGCGATGCGCACTGGATAATCTGTTCAAACTTTTCCTCGGGATAGTTTTTCTTATCAATCACAATTGCTTCCGTTGATCCGCAGTTCCCCTGACATGAGGCATAGCGCGCAGCCTGAAGAATTCTCTGGATTTTCCAGTCTTCAACATCCTGCCATGGTTTATAAAATCTAATACTCCTTCTTGTTCCTATCGCTTCTAAAAGTTCCATTTACAAACCTCCTATTTTTTATAGTGCCATATTAATTTAATGATCATATTTAATACGGCTAATTAAACCGAGCGCATGCTCGTTATTATACTGATGAATCGACTTTACTAAGTCAAGAAAAACTTGATTCTATTCTAAATTTGAATCTCTAATAAATCCTGAGCCTCAATTACTTTTATATCTACATTGTTCCTAATAGTCTCAACTACCTTTTCTTTATCGCACTCAGAATAGAGATGAGTTATTACTGCTTTCTGGGGTTTAGCTGCATTTATTATTTTCACCACATCACTCGGTGAGAGATGATTGTATTTGGGTTCATATTCATCTTTTGCTATTGCACATTCAATTAATAATAAGTCCACTTTACTGCTTAAATTTATCAACGCTTCTGAGTAGTTCGTATCACCGGAATATACAATTGATTTGCCCTCAGTTTCAATCCTATAAGCCAAACTACTCTCTATATGAGGAACTTTAGTTGTTAGAATCCGAAAATCTTCAAAGCTTTGTGATCCCCCCTTAATTTCGTCAACCATAAGCGCATCTGGAGAGATCCAGTTTCCATAAGCACCCTTGAGAGCATCATAGAATTTCATAAAACCATCGCCGCCCCAGAGGCTAAGGGGTTTTTCTCTTTTCATATAATGGTTGTATTTTGTTGCAAATAAGAACGCTGCCAGGTCACCTGTGTGGTCAGGATGAATATGTGAGAAAAATATGTGGTCAATCTCTAAATAATTTATTCCTAGCTTCTCTAATTTCCACGTGGTTCCCGATCCGCAGTCCAATAGGATTTTAGAACTCTCTATCTCAAGCAGGTAGCCAGATGATCCTCTATTTGTATTAGGTATGCATGTACCGGATCCTAAAATTGTAAGCTTCATTTTTAAATCGACCTTATTTGGGTTATTTTATTCAGTAACCACTGTATCACCACGGATATTAAAGGGCAACACCAAGTGAGACGAATAATAACTCTAAGCTCAGATTTTGGCCTCTCAGACCACTACGTTGGGGTAATGAAAGGGGTTATTCTGTCGATAAACCCTGAGGCTCAAGTAGTCGATATATCTCATGAAGTCCCAAAATATGATGTGCTCAGGGGAGCGCTTTTAATCCAAAATTCATTTGCCTATTTTCCCAAAGACACTATTCATGTGGTTGTGGTTGACCCTGGAGTTGGGACTAAAAGAAAGCCAATTATTATAGAATCAGATCTTGGTACTTTTGTTGGGCCCGATAATGGAGTTTTCACTTTCATACTAGAGAAGCAGTGCAATATATATGAAATAACTAATAAAGACTATATGTTACAAGATATAAGCAGCACATTTCATGGCCGCGACATCTTTTCCCCCGCGGCTGCTCACCTTTCATCAGGCGTTAGTTCTGACAAGTTTGGCGATAAGGTTGAAAATCCCATATTGCTTGAATTGCCTAAGCCGCAACTTAAAGAGAATGAAATAATCGGTGAAATATTATATGAAGACTCTTTTGGAAATCTTATTTCTAATATTCCAGCTAGCATAATGCCGGACTCATGTAGAATTTTAGTAGGGGACACTATCATTGACACCGTTGTACAATCTTATCAGCATGGTGAAATTGGGGAGCCATTAGCAATAATTGGCAGCTCAGGATATCTCGAAATCTCAGTAAACCAAGGAAATGCTGCGAACTTAATTAAGGAGCACAAAATTAACGTTATACTTAAGCCTTAATTATGCCAAAAGAAGATCAAATTGAAATCTTTGAAGTCACTCAAGAGCTCTCGGGCAAAAGGGCTGATGTTGTGCTCTCACATTTTTTATCGGATCATACTCGCTCTCAAATAAAAAAGCTTATTGAAGATCACAATGTTCTAGTAAACGGCGAGCCGGTTAAGCCATCAAAGAAATTTGATAAAGGAGAGCTTATTTCAGTAAATGTTCCTGAGCCTACCTCAATCGATGCTGAGCCTGAAGATATAGAAATAGAAGTGATATATGAAGACTCAGATATAATAGCAGTCAATAAACCTGCAGGCATGGTTGTGCATCCCGGCGCAGGAGTACGTTCCGGCACATTGGTAAATGCTCTTTTGTTTAAGTGTAAAGATCTCTCTGGCATTGGCGGCAAGATTCGCCCGGGAATAGTGCATAGGCTGGACAAAGATACATCAGGAGTAATAGTGGCAGCAAAAAATGATAAGGCGCATAATTCTTTAGTCGATCAATTTAAATCACGTACTGTAAAAAAGCGCTATTTAGCAATAGTTCTGGGCAATATAAAAGAGGATTCAGGCGCTTTTAAATCTCAAATAGGAAGAGACCCGGTAAACCGAGTCAAAATGTCATCTAAGTCAAAATCAGGCAGAGAATCTCTAACCTTATGGAAAGTGATTAAGCGCTATGGCATGGCAACATTTGTAGAGGCGGAACCCAAAACAGGAAGAACCCATCAGATTAGAGTTCATTTCTCTGAAAACGGATATCCTATATTGGCTGATAGAGTTTATGGCAACAAGAAACAAAGAGATACTATTTTGGCAAAGGGTGAGAAGGAGATAGGCCGTCAGGCTCTTCACGCAAACAAAATAGGCTTTTCACACCCATATACATCTAAATGGATAGAGCTTGAAGCCCCAGTTCCAGAGGATATGGGTAGAGCAATTAAATATTTTGATTCAATAACTGAATAAAATGCCAATTCTAAAATCTAAAGTTCTATCTAGTGTAATACACGGATTTTCCACAAGACATGTTGGATGTGATGTGTCTTACATAGCAAGTAAACATGAGCTTTCTCAAATTGCTCAGTTAAAGCAGGTGCACAGCTCGAATATTATCGTTGTAGATGATATCCAAAGTCATGATAACGAAATAGAAGGAGATGCTCTAATAACTACTCTTAAGGGAGTAGGGATAGGAGTAAGAACCGCAGACTGCGTGCCTATATTGATTACGGATAAGGATCATACTTTAGCAGCCGCTGTTCATGCAGGGTGGCGCGGGAGTGTTTCTGAAATAGCCAAGAAAACAGTACAAAAAATAGAAACTGATTATGGCGTGAGCTCATCTGATCTTAAAGTGACGATAGGGCCCTGTAATAAAAAATGCTGCTATGAAGTGGGCGAAGATGTCGCATCTCTTTTTAAAGAGAAGTTCTCTAATACTAGTCTTTATTTATTCCCAATCGCAAACTCTAAGTATTACCTCGATCTCAGCATAGCAAACAAATCTGCCCTGCAAGAAGCTGGAGTGCAAGAGCTTGAGACCATAGGCGTTTGCACGGAGTGTAATCCGAATTACTATTCCTACAGAAGAGAGGGAAAAGGAGTAGGTACGCAGCTTAGTTTTATAGCTTTACCAAAAGAGTGTTAATATTTTTCTGAGAAGGTATAATGTTTCAAAATTTCAGCATCAATGGAGATTACTACAATGCTTCAAATTCTGTGCATGGTTGATTCAGAAGACTATTGGCAGTTTAATTTGTTTAACGAACAAAATAAAACCGTAAATTATTTTGGTTACATCTTTGAGGTTGAGGGCGGTAAGGAAGGTCTTGGAACAAGCACCATAAGAATTCTAGTTTTTGAATTTATTGATATCAAATTGGCCGTTGGTTTTATTGTCCCAAATGATCTAGAAATACAAAAGGATTTCAGACTAATTTTTATCGCAAACGACAGCCCGACAAAAGAAATTCCCGTCGAGTGCAAGTTGTCAGATGAAGTAAAGAAAGCAGCATATATGGGAGACGATCTAGAGAAGATTGAGTATATTGGCTTTACGCTTGAGAAATTTTATGATGAAAACAACGCCAAATTTTATCTTCACGATTTAAGACCACCAACAGAGGAACAGGGGCAGCCGGAACAACCATAGTTTGATTCAAAAATAGATTTCCCTAATTTTTATGCCTTGGAGTTGAAAGGAGTTCTAATATATGAGTGAGAAAAACAAGATTGTCCTAGCTTATTCAGGGGGACTGGACACTTCGGTAATTTTAAAATGGCTTGCAGAGAAATATGATGCTGAGATTATTGCCTATGTTGCAGATGTAGGTCAGGGCGAGGATTTAGAAGAAGTGCATGAAAAAGCACTCGCAACTGGCGCAAGCAAAGTATATATAGAGGATTTGACCCAGGAATTTGTGTCCGATTTTGTTTTTCCTGCTGTTAAAGCAAACGCAATTTATGAGGGTGTATACCTTCTTGGTACATCTCTAGCTCGCCCGCTTATCGCAAAAAGGCAGATAGAAATTGCACAGAAGGAAAATGCATTTGCCGTCTCTCACGGATCAACTGGCAAGGGAAATGACCAGGTCAGATTCGAGCTTACCTACTATGCACTTGATCCCAATATAAAAGTAATCGCTCCATGGAGAGAATGGGATCTTAACTCCCGAACAGCTCTAATAGACTATGCCGAGAAAAATGGCATACCGGTTCCAGTTACAGCAGAAAAGCCATATAGCTGTGATAGAAACCTACTTCACATAAGCTATGAAGGCGGAATTTTGGAAGACCCATGGAACGAGCCCCCGGAGAACATGTTCGAAATGACTGTCTCACCTCAGAGCGCTCCTGATGAGCCTGTATATATAGATATAGATTTTGAAAAAGGAGTACCAGTAAAATTAGACGGTAAAGAGCTTGGCTCTGTAGATATGCTTGATACGCTCAACAAAATCGGCGGCAAAAATGGCGTTGGCAGAGTAGATTTGGTTGAGAACCGCTTTGTTGGTATGAAATCAAGGGGTGTATACGAAACCCCGGGTGGCACGATACTGCACGCGGCCCATAGAGCGCTTGAGTCTCTTACTATGGACAGAGAGGTAATGCACTTAAGGGACAGTTTTGTCCCTAAGATAGCAGAGCTTATTTATTACGGATTTTGGTATTCACCTGAAATGGATATGTTAATGGCCGCCATTGAAGAGTCTCAAAAAAATGTAACCGGTAGTGTAAAGCTTAAAATTTATAAGGGCAATGTGATAACAGTTGGAAGGCGCTCACCTTATTCTCTATACCAAGAGGATCTTGCCACATTTGAAGAGGACAGCATTTATAATCAAGCTGATGCCACAGGATTTATCAAACTAAATGCGCTAAGGTTGTCTGTACAAAAACTTCTGGATAAAAAAGGTTAGTCACTCTTTTTAAAATGAAAGCCTCAGACTTTGACTACGAGCTCTTAGATGAGCAGATTGCGTATCGTCCGGAAAACAAGAGGCCAAACTCCAAGCTTCTTTTGTTAAACAAAGAAAACGGCAGCATATCTCATAAGCACTTCTATGATCTACCAGATCTTTTAAAGAATGGTGACATGCTTGTATTAAACGACACCCGTGTTATTCCAGCAAGACTAAAGGGCAAAAGAGCAAACGGATCTGATGCAGAAATTCTCCTTGTTCAAAAGATTACAGATCACTCTTGGGAGTGTTTGGTTAGAAACCCAAAACATGAAGAAGAGCTAATTCTAAAAGGCGGCGTTAATGCCACACTTTTACGGCAGGGCAAACAGACTTGGATTATTGAGTTTAAACATAAAGTCGATGAATATATCCAAGAGCATGGGAACATGCCGCTTCCGCCTTACATAGACCGGGCACCTGATGAGTCTGATAAAACCACATATCAAACTGTCTATGCAAAACATAAGGGAGCAATTGCTGCCCCTACGGCCGGCTTGCATTTCACAAATGCCTTGCTAGATCAGATAAGTGCTAAAGGTGTTGAGCTGCAATATGTTACTCTACATGTGGGTATAGGGACTTTTAAACCGGTTAAGGTCGATGACGTAGAAGATCATAAAATGCATGAAGAGTTTATTTCGATCTCAGATGATACTGCTAGGGCAATTAATAAGGCGAAGAGCGAAGCAAGAAAAGTAATTGCAGTCGGTACAACAGTCGTGAGAACATTAGAATCCTCGGTTGGTAATGATGGAAAGCTTTTGCCGTTTAGCGGGCAAACAGATTTGTTTATTACGCCCGGGTATAAGTTTCATGTCGTAGACGGGCTTATTACTAACTTTCATCTGCCCCGCTCAACGCTGTTAATGTTAGTGTCCGCTTTTTCAGATCGAGAATTTATCTTTAACGCATACAGTAAGGCTAGGGAAATGAATTACAGGTTTTTGAGTTATGGTGATGCCATGTTTATAAACTGATATTAGGGAAATAATTTGCAGATAGAAATTCAAGGAATAGCTTTTGGAGGCGCTGGACTTGCAAAGAAAGACGGCAAAGTCTTTTTTGTAAGGGGCGGTCTGCCCAACGATGTAGTAGAGATAAATGTAATTAAAGATAAAGGCAGTTATGCAGAGGCCGTAATATCTGAAATTATAACACCCTCGCCCGATAGGATAGAACCTAAGTGCGAGGTGTTTGATCTTTGCGGCGGGTGTCAGCTCCAGAACTTATCCTACAAAGCTCAGCTTGAGGAAAAAGAGAACATCTTAAAAGAAACTCTCGCCAGAATCGGAGGGTTCCATGATCTTGAGATTGACAGAATTGCCGCATCTCCTAAGGAGTTTGGGTTTAGAAACAAAGTCACTCTTTCGGCCTTTTATTACAAAGGCCGCTGGCATGTTGGATATAATCAAAAAGGGAGTAACAGAAAAGTCGCCATAGACTCCTGCCCAATTTCAGATGAGATTATAAACGCCACGATTACCCGTATGGACGAGGTTCTATCTTCGATAAGCGATCCATACTACCCGCTAGATAAAGTACATATATCCTCAAATGGAGAAAGATCACAGCTTACTCTAGTACCTAAAAGCAGTAGAAAAGGAAGTAATCTCAAAACGCTTCTTAGGCACTTAAAACGGCATCCTGAGACAGAGAACTGCTCAATTACCGGAGCTGGCGAGGTTGGGTTTGAGATTGAGATATTAGGTTATAGGTTTCAAACCACTCCTTCTGCATTCACTCAGGTTAACAGCGGTGTTAATGAGAAAATGATAAATACTGTGCTCGATTATGCTGATCTTAAAGGTGATGAAACCGTGCTCGATCTCTATTCAGGCATTGGGAATTTCTCGATTCCTCTTGCTGAACAAACTAAAGAAGTACTTGGAGTAGAAATAAGCAATAATTCGGTGAAGCTAGCAAAAAAGAACTCCGCACTAAATTCTATAGATAATATAGTATTTCAAAATGCAGACTGCGCAGACGCCCTAGATATCTTGCATGAACAAGAAGAGCAGTTTGACCTAATCGTTCTAGATCCACCCAGAGAGGGGGCAAAGGACATAATAGATGGGCTGGTTAACATCGGTTCTGAGAAAGTAATTTATATTTCATGCGACCCTGCAACACTAGCACGTGATTTAAAAAAATTAAATGCTATGGGCTATAAGATTCAAAAAGTCCGCCCGTTCGATATGTTCCCACAAACCTTTCATATTGAATCAGTTACGCTCTTGAAAAGAGCATAACCCCTCTGATCCATAACAGTATAATTTTCTTATTTTAAATATTCAGAGTTTATCGCATCATATACTTTTGATGCTAAATCTTTTCGAGAAGCAATCTCGCCTGAACTTATTGTATCAAGAAAAGAGAGTTCAATTTCTAGTGTGTTAACTGACAAGAATCCAAAAAAATGCTTAAAAAATTTCATACCGCCATAGAAGTAAACCAGGTCCCTGTTTTCCTCGTCTACTGATTTACCATCAATACTTACATACTTAATACAGGTGGGAATAATGTTTAAATCTCTTTTTTCCGTAATGGCAAAGAAGCTGGTTTTAAATGGCAGAACCTGATCTCCATTCGAGGTAGTTCCCTCGGGAAACAACACAACATTTAATCCCATATCAAAAGTTTCAGAAATTTTGTTCAGTTCTTCTCTAATTTTTGTTCTGTCGTCTCTATCGACAAACATGCCGCCGCTATACTCAGTGGCTTTGCCCAGCACAATATCATTCTGGACCATATCTATACTTGCTATGAAAACAGCGGGTACATGTGTGAACAAAATGAATATATCTAGATATGAGAGATGATTTGATATTACTAAGTAGCTTTGCCCTTTAGGAAAGCTGATAGGCCTATTTAATTTGACCTTTATATTAAGGGCCATGAGTGCGTACTGGCACAGGTATGAAGTGATGTGGTTACAATAATAAGTCTTAGTTTTCTTATCTCTGACTATTAGCCTGGTTATGAATGTGGCGACAAAGAAGGTGGCAAGTACGCAAAAAAAAACAAACCTTTAAAGACTTTTTTAACCATTTACTACCTGATACTTTTTATATTTTTTCTCGTGAGATTTTGAAATCGCATCAACATCTAGGACAGTGAAAAAGTCTGCGCTGCCAAGGTTTTTGTCTATTGCCGGCTCTCCGCAGATAACTGATCCAGCTTTGAAATAACCTTTTAAAAGGGGTGGTATAAAAGTCTCAACTCTCTCTGTGCTAACGTCAAATTTGTCATACGCTTGTAGGAAACTTTCAAGATCATTTAGTCTGTATTTTTCTTTTGGTACAACCCTAAGATCTTCAGAGGACAAATATAAATCGTGTATGTATTTATAAAGAAGGCTGACCTCAACTATATTAGTAGTTTGAATTGCTGAGCATCCGAAAAGGTATTTAGCGGTAACTTTTTTCATATACTCAGAAAGCCCTTTCCACAGAAGAACCATTACCGGCCCGCTGCGGTAGTCAGCATGAACACATGCTCTTCCGAGCTCAAGCTTTACGCCCTTAGCGTTCTTTATACTGTCCATATGGAAGAATGTCTCAGAGTAATAGGAATCAGCAAAGGTGGAAGAAATGAGTCTATAGGTTGCAACTATTTGATCTATGTTCTTGTCAATAATAATAAGATGGTCACATATTAGATCAAACTTATCATAGTCAATATTGATAAAACGTTTTTTGTTTATTCTCTCTTCGTAAAAGATTCTATATCGTAGGTTAAGAACCTTCTCAAGCTCGTCTAGATCTTGGACGGTTTTAATAATATATCTTTTGCTCTCGATATAAATTTCTTCTTTGGGTTTGAATTCTCTTAGCTTCCATCTATAGGCGCGTTTTACTATTCGAGAGTTAGAGACGGTGTCTTTTAAATAGTCTAATTTTCCTTCGCTTTTCATAAACTTATCACCAACTCCAGTTGTAAAGTTTTTCTTTACTGCAAACATTTTATCACAAAATAGGGTCTAAATTCAAACATTTACAATATACTTTATGAGTCTTCAAAATACTATGAAACTTTCTCAAACAAGCTTTTGAGAAGTGCATTTCTCAACTCATTACAGTCCCAACGGATTTTATAAATATTAAATATCACAATAGTGTTTAATTTGTGTTTAGAGTTTATAAATTTTGTGTTTAAAATCGTCTTGTTCTCTTAATATGACATTAAATTTGTAAATAATTGGTCAGATTTAATTATTTCTTAACATTGCTTTATCATAATTATAGTATGCGGGATGTAAGAGCTGGCAATTTAGCTCAATTATAATATCCCATAGGGCTCACAAAAAGGCGGATGGATCTATCAATAAAAACATACATATATCAATTAAGATTTAAGACAGCTCTTATTATTTATTGATACCTATGGACCTTAGTGTTTAAGTGAATATAGAGCCACAAGAGAAACTTCATAAGATTCTATGGGATTGATTGCAGTTAGTATTGGTGATATGTTAAATCTGAAACAAGGTTAAAGATGAAAATACTATTTGGGATACAAGGCACAGGGAATGGGCATATTTCCCGCTCCCGAGAGGTATTAAAATACTTATCTAAGCAAGCAGAAGTTGATATTTTAATAAGCGGGCTCCATCATGAAGTAGATTTGGGCTTTGAAATAAAATATCAACGAGATGGGCTTGGGTTTATGTTTGGTAAAAAGGGCGGCATAGATTATTGGAAGTCCATAAGAGCCATAAGTCCTTATAAGCTTATATCCGATATTTATAACCTTCCGATTGATGACTATGATTTAGTAATAAGTGATTTTGAACCCATAACAGCTTGGGCATCAAAGCTCAAAGGAAAAAAGTATGTGTGTATATCCCATCAAGCTGCCCTCTTATCAGATCATGTCCCGCGTCCACCAGATAATAACCGCTTTCAGCAATTTGTAATGGAGTGGTATGCACCTGGCTCGAGTTTAATCGGGCTTCATTTTAAAGAATATGATGATTTCATTTTTACCCCAATCATAAGGGAAGAGGTGCGTAATACTGATGTAATAAACAACGGTCATTATACTGTATACCTTCCTTCTTATGATGAGAGGTACATAATTGAGATCCTAAAAAAGATAGATGTTCCCTGGGAGATATTCTCTAAGCACTATAAAGGAGAGCCTTTTAAAGAAGATAATGTCACAGTTTACAGGGTAGAGAACGATAAATTTGTAGAAAGCCTAGCAAGCTGTGAGGGACTTTTGTGTAACGCTGGTTTTGAAACGCCCGCAGAGACTTTATACCTGGGGAAAAAGCTCATGGTGATACCGATGAAACGCCAATATGAGCAAGAGTGTAATGCGGAGGCTCTAAAAGGACTTGGTATTTCAGTCATAGATGAGATAAACGGCAATTTTCATAACAGCCTTGCCGATTGGGTCAATTCATCATTTGTATATCAGGCAAACTACAAAGATAATATCCCGCAAATAGTAGAAAGCATTCTGGATTATCAGTAGTCTAGGGTTTCTTTGGTTTAGTTTTTAGGAGGTTTCCCAATAATTTGAGAGTAGGGATAAACTCACAAGCTTTTCGGCGATATTTTTATAAATCTCACCAATTTTTAATAGATTAATAACTTCATCCATATTGTGCCAATCCTGAATTAAGTAGCTAAGAAGGACTCTTTTATGTTGATCTTCAAGCTTTTCAATGAACGCACAGTCCTCTTCTAATTTTTTTGTGTCAAGGTTAGAACCCCAACCTTCATACTCTATCAAAGTTCTAATATGAGGCAGCAATATGTCCAACATTTGTTTCGTATCAATCTGCTCACAAAGAGGTTGTTTGGATTTTAAGTTTTCCATGAGCTCAAGTGAACAAGTGAACTTCTGGATTATAGATAGCATTAGCTTTAACGATATTAGGTAATTTTTAGAACCGTTTGTGCGGTCTACGTTAGAAAGCGCATCGTTTATTCTAAGTCTTAAGTTTTCTGTGTCCTCTTTGAGCGAGGTGAGCTCGTTTTCATTTCTATTTTCAATATATATTTTTGATTTGGAAATTAGACCCTCTACTTGAGACTCTATCAACAGCTTTTCGCTACCGTATTTGGACATTTTGTGCTCTCCTATCTAAATATGGAATCTTAACGTAACTGAGAAATGTTAAGATTGTGTTAAGATTTTGTTCTCTGATGAGATATTGGTGGGAGTTAAATTACAAAGTTTAATGATTTAAGATGCTTACAGTAAGTTAACTATTTAGATGAGCTACAAATTGTTCGGCAATTGAGTTCCAGCTCTGAGTCTCTGCATAGTGCCTCGCGTTGTCTGAAAGCTCGTTTAGTTTGTCGTACGCGCACTCTATGTTCTCTTCTAGATTGTCACCTAAAAATCCTGTAACCCCGTTTTGTATTATGTCGCTAGGGCTAGGCACATCATATGCCGCAACCGGAAGTCCGCAGGCCATGGCCTCTAGTATAACGAGCCCAAATGTGTCAAACATACTGGGGAAAACAAAGACATCTGCCTTGTTATACAAATTAACAAGCTTTTTGTGGTCAATGAAACCTGTAAATTCTACATC
>JBCCIH010000027.1 GCA_039028315.1 Thermodesulfobacteriota bacterium
AGGGAGCGGGCGAGGTGCTTAAAAAGCTTCATAACTTAAGCGTGAAATACGGGGTTAGGTTCATATCGCCAGTACTACTTAAAAACACATCAGTTTCAGGTGATAAGTTCTACGAAAATTAATTATCCTATTGCATAATGGCAAAGACACAATATTCTTATTTACCGTACCAAGATAATCGTGTAAATTGAGTTTTCAAAACTATGAGTACTAACGAAAATATAATCAGCAAATATTTCAGACCAGCAGTATTAATACTCTCAATAATAGGTTTTTTACTTTCGGTCTATCTTACCTACTTACATTTCACTGAAGGGCAGAGCGCATTTTGTTCCCAGGGCTCAGACTGTGATGTTGTTAGGCAGAGCGCCTACTCATCTATATTAGGCATCCCGGTTGCACTGCTGGGTGCTGTGGGCTATGCACTTATTTTTTGGTTCACCTACGTATCAATGTCAAAGCGTACGCGCTGGCTTCTTTTATACATCATATCACTGTCCGGCTTTATCTTCTCAGCGTACCTGACCTACTTAGAGCTTTTTGTAATCAAAGCAATATGTCCATATTGCGTGATATCAGCTGTAATAATGACAGTGTTATTTGTTTTAATTGCGTTTAGAAAATCCGATTTTTATCCAAAGCTTTCCTCACTTCACACAGCCGTTCTAACAATTTGTATTCTTGGTCTTGTAGTTGTTGGCTCAAGCGCGCTTCAGTCTGATAGTCTTAATCCTCTTATTGCGGATCTTGAACCCGGTAGTGCTAACAGTCTTCAGATAGGACTAGCAAAGCATTTAAAAGATAGAGGAGCCGTGATGTACGGCTCTTATAAGTGTCCTCATTGTAACGCTCAAAAAGCCTTGTTCGGAGGGGCATCGGTATATGTAGATTATGTTGAGTGTGATCCTACCGGACCAGACGCTGAGGCTACCAGATGCTTTTCAAGAGGGGTTCAGCACTATCCGACATGGGAGATAAACGGCAATTTCTACGAAGGCGCTAAATCCCTTCAGGAACTGGCGCATTTATCTGGATACGTTCCTCCTCCACAATAGATCTTCCTATATGATTGCTAGTTAGAATTTGTAATCTATCTAATATATCTAGGCTAAACATTGAGCTAATTAAAAAAGTTGTTGCTTCCCTATATTCCTTGAGATAGGCTTGGAAATAATCCACCTATATGAGGAAATTCGTAGATATTTTAAGAAGTGGACAAATAATCGGAGGTGTCTTATGGATATTTTTGATAAGATAGCAAGGCGAGGATTTTTTAAATTCGGCACTCTAGCGCTAGGGGCAATTGGTGTTGGAAGCGCGGCGACACTCGGAGCTACTAATGCAGAGGCACGAAACAGAAGAAACCTGGACTTAGAGGTTTGCTGTAATGGAAACTCAATAAGGTTTGAAGGACCCCAGGGACCTAATCCAAACAATCTCTCAGATTTGGGACCCCATCCATACTACGGCGCATCTTTTGTGGTTCAGGGCATTATCTATCCAAGCGGGACTCTTCCTACTGTAGGCAGCGGTATTTTAGGTGACGGTAGCCCGCAGTTTCCAGATAGTGTATTAGGCACATGGACGTGCAGGGGCTGGTTTGTCGGAGATAGCGTAAATGACGCAAGGGGCGGCATATTCACCCCGACAGGGCCCTTTGTTGCAACAACTCAGCTCTACGATCTAGACAGTGAAAATCCAGGTGCCGAGATGCTTGTCACTGATGGGGTTGAGCTAATAGATCTGGATGTGCCTTTTCAAAGAGCTATAACAGGCGGCACAGGGATATATAGAAAGGCCAGAGGAGAGGTTACTCAGACAGCGATTGCCGTCAATTCTACCAATCTGTTTAATTTCACCTTTAGCTTTAAAGTTAGATAGTTCGGCAATTGTTATAACCTATTAATTTTTATTGATTTTTTTGTTATAATTGTATGTGTTAAATCTTTTACGGAAGGTGAAGGTCATGGATCATGAAAACCGTTTGGGAAAAGATGTAGAAACCCTTAAGGACGATATATCCAAATTAAAGGAAGATCTTGGCAGTATTGCTGAGACGCTTTTAGAAAAAGGTAAGGCTGAAACTGAAGCGGCCAAGGACAAGCTCAGTGACAGTCTTAAAGAAGAAATAGAAGCAGCCCGTCTTAAGAGCAGAGAAGGAGTTGAGTCACTGGAGGATCAAATAAGGGAAAAACCTCTTATGAGTCTTCTAATTGCTTTTGTAATCGGCCTTTTTCTCGGAAAACTATTTGACCGTGGGTAGATACAGTTGAGTAACCTTAATAGAATTGTATCACTTGCACTTAAGCCCGGAAACGAATATGTGAGGGCGATGCTAACGCGCCTTGTTATATTGGGGGCGTTTTTGGTAATTGCCTTTATATTAGTGATTCTTGGGATAGGTTTTCTGGTTTGGTCATCCTATCTGTATCTAAACACGGTAGTAAACCCATACCTTGCAGCGCTCTTAAGCGGTCTCATAGCAATAGTTCTTGCAGGCGCATTGGTTCTGATTGGAAGTATGATAAGTAAAAGCCCGGGCACAAAAGAAACCAAAGATAGCGGGCAAAGCAAAGCAAACTTTGTAGACAGCACAGAGGTTATAGAGCAGTACCCGCTTGAATCAGGGCTTATGGCTATGGCAGCAGGGTTTATCGCGGGCTCTTCACCTGAATCCAGAAAAGTTCTCACAGAGCTATTTGTGAGTTTAAATCAAAATTCTTCCGAATAAACCTATATTTTAGTCTTTATCGCATTCTTCTATAAATGATTCAAATATTTTCTTTGAGCTTTCTGATTCTTCAAGCTCAGGGTGCCATTGTATACCCAGAATATATTCCCCATCAGCCGATTCAATGCCTTCAACTATATTATCTTGTGTTTGAGCTGATTGTTTCAGCCCAGAGCCAATATCTTTAACCGCCTGGTGGTGATAGCTCTTTACACTCACTAAATCTTGTCTCACAATATCAAAAAGTTTAGTGTTTTTTGAGATCATAACTTCGTGAAGTGCCCCTTTTTCGTGCGGCATTGCATCTGGAAGAAATACATATATGTCTTGATACAAATTGCCTCCGAAAAATACATTTAACAGCTGCATGCCGCCGCATATACCTATTACAGGCAGCGCTCTGTTTAGTGATTCTTCAAGGATTGCAAACTCCATTTTAGTCCTTTCAAGACTCATCGGGCGCAGTTTGGGATGAGGCTCCTCATTATAGTACTTTGGGTCCATATCTCTTGATCCCGGAAGAAGAAGACCGTCAATTCTTTGGGCAGTTTCTTTGATTAACTGTTTATTATCTGGTATCGACGGGATAAGGACCGGAATCCCCCCAGCTTGTGCAATAGCAAGGGCATACTTTTCCTCAATCTCATAATTACCTTCTTTTATATCCGTTGTTATGCCGATAATTGGTTTTATCTTATTCATAATAAAAACCTATTGTTAAGATAAAGAAAAACAGATGCAACTTCAAATCTGCTATTATTAATCTAAATTTGTTAAATGTTTGCAATTTGACACGCTTTTATGCGACTGCTAGTCTCTATGAAAGTTTAGAGATAAGGAGGGGGATAATGAAAAAGATTCCATATTATTTTTTGGTTTTAGTTATCGCTTTAATGTTTTCAACCAGTGTTTTTGCCGATCCCGGCGATACGTATGTGCAGGTGAATTTTGACATTCCAGGGCCTAATAACGGTCAGTGTTCTGTCTTAAAAGTCTCACCTGACGGAGATCTTACAGAGTTTGCTTCATTTGAATCAATCACTGCTCTTACCGGAAATCCAAACTGCGATTTTGACGACACAGGTATTACCATTGCAGACAATGGAGATGTTTATTTCTCAGAAGATGATTCAGATTCAATTATATTATCAACTCCTGAGGGTATGTTGAGCACTTTTATTTCCGAGTCAGAAATCATTGCAGTGACGGGAGACACTAGTGCAGATCTAGATAATGCACTTGATATTGGACCTGACGGCAATCTTTATTTTATTGACGAGGAGTCAGACACAGTTCTTATGGCAACTATACCAGGAGCTGAAATAAGCATAGTTCTTACTCCGGGTGAGATTCAGGCTGTGACTGGGACCACAGATGTTGACCTTGATGCAGGGATAGCTTTTGACTGTGACGGGAATCTGTACTTTGTAAATAACCCGGAAGATGCTGAGCTGGATGATATTCTAAGGTTAACCCCATCAGGCAACTTGAGCATTTTTGTTAGCGGTCTAGAGATCATTGACGGAACTGGTTTTGCTTCAGATATAGATTCCGGAGTCGCCTTCTTTGACTCACTGTTCATATTAGATGAGGGTCAATGTGACTGCGTAATAAAAGTAGATTTAGACAAAGATATAAGCGTTTTTCTCACTGAGGCACAGATAACTTCAGTTACAGGAAATGGCGGAGCAAATCCTGACGGCGGTATCGCTGTTAGGCAAAACCGTGAAGTAATATACGGAGATGACGGCTCCAGTCCGGAAGATCCTAATTTATTAGTTTCAAATCCTATCGGTACTGACCTTCAGATCCTTGTGTCTACGGCTCAGCTTGAGGACTTTTATGATTTTGTTCCTTTTTCACAAATAGATCTTCAGGGTTCTATAGTGATTGAGGGAGTAGATCCTTGTTTGACAAGAAATGTCCCAACATTTTCACAGTGGGGGCTCATTATGCTGGCAGCAATGCTCGGAATTGTTGGATATATTGTAGTTAGAAGAAAAAATGCGGTAGCTTAAATTCTAATTAAATTAAAATATATGGGAGCTTTGGAGGCACTGCCACTTAAGCTCCCTTTTTTTTGTAAACTTATAATACAAATTCTCCTTGCTTAGTGTATCTTATCTCTTATTATTTGGTTTAATAACAATTTCCGGAGAAAATTTTAGATGAATAGAAAATATATTTTTCTTACAGCGCTGATAGTTCCGCTATTTATGATTGTGGGATGCAGTATGTTATCTAATCCATTTGAAGGCAAGTGGAACTCTCCTGTTTTTAATCTAGAGTTTAGGAGCGACAAAACGTTTGATCTATCCCTAGGAAACAATCTTTCTATAAATTTAAAAGGAACCTATGAGTATGATAAAAAATCATTAACTATGGCACTAGATGGTCATGCTGATATGGTGTTCTCATATGAATTTAAGAACAGCAAAAAAAACCTAGTCTTAATTCCAGAGAGTGATGACAGCTATATAAATACAAGGATTGAATTCACAAGGGAGTAGAGCACCAAGGCCAAATTCATTTAGATGATTCAGCTTAAAGATATTTCCCTTTCATTTGGTTCTCGTGATATTTTCAGAAATCTGTCCTGGCATATAAAGGATGGTAAGCGAATAGGTCTGTTTGGACCAAACGGGGTAGGAAAGACTACACTTTTGAATATGTTGGCCGGTCTTTACTCGCCCGATTCTGGCGCACTTCAAATTCCTCCGACCTATGTAATAGGTTATCTGCCCCAAGAAGTAGAAGAAAACGAAACTGATAAAACTGTATTAGATGAATCTCTAAGTGTGTTCAGCGACGTGCTTGATTTAGAAAAAGAATCAGAGCAGATATCAAAGGAGCTTGAAGCATTTACTGATCATTCTTGTGATGAATATAAAAAGACCCTCTTAAGACTTGATGCAATTCACAACGAGCTAAAAACTAAAGACTCCCATAACCTGCAGTATCAAACAGAAAAACTCTTAGTCGGCCTTGGGTTTGAAACCGATGATCTGAAAAGGCCTTTAAATACTTTTTCAGGGGGCTGGAGAATGAGGGTCGCACTGGCAAAGCTTCTTCTTCAAAACCCGAATATCTTGCTGCTGGATGAGCCCACAAATCATCTAGACATAGAAAGCATTGATTGGCTCGAGGAGTATTTAAAACAGTTTCCCGGCACTGTGATATTGGTTTCTCACGATCAATACTTTCTAGACCGCATGACAACTACAATTGCGGAGCTTAGTATGGGTCAGATCACCGAGTATACAGGCAACTACTCTTCATACCTTCTTGAGCGTCAGTCGCGCCGTGATATACAGCGATCAGCCTATTTAAACCAGCAGAGAAAAATCAAAGAGACAGAGCGTTTTATTGAGCGCTTTCGCTACAAAAACACTAAGGCAACCCAGGTTCAGAGCAGAGTGAAAATGCTCGAAAAGCTAGAGCGCATAGAAGAGCCTGAGTCAGACGGCGCTTCAATTAAATTTAAATTCCCTGATCCGGTGCAGTCCGGCAAAAAAGTACTAGAGCTAAGTGAGTTCTCTAAGTCCTATGAAAATAAAGACGGCTCAGAGCTTAAGGTTTTTGTTGGGGCTTCGGGGCTATCAATCTCAAGGGGAGACAAAATTGCTCTTATTGGAAAAAACGGCGCAGGAAAAAGCACATTAGCTAGAATGCTTTTGGGCACTGAGCCTTTTGAAGGTGATAGGACGCTTGGGCATAACGCAGAACTAACATATTTCGCCCAGCATCAGGCGGAGTCTCTTAACCCTAAAAATACCATCATAGAAGAGCTTAAATCTGCGGGCCATACTCAGAACGAAACTGAAGTCAGAACATTATTAGGAGCGTTTTTGTTTAGGGCCGATGATGTTTTTAAACCTATCAGTGTGCTGTCAGGCGGGGAGAAAAGTAGAATTGCACTTGCGAAAACTCTTTTATCACCAAAGAATTTTATGATACTTGATGAGCCCACAAACCATCTGGATATACAATCACGCTCTGTGCTCATTGACTCGCTAAAAGATTACAATGGAACATTTGTCGTAGTTAGCCACGACCGCTATTTCCTTGATCAAATTGCAAACAAAGTCTGGTATGCAGAGGACCAGGGAATCGTAACATATCCCGGCACTTACTCTGAGTTTCACTACCATCAAACCATGCGAGATCAAAAAGAGTTGTCGAATCAACAACCTACCGCACAAATACTAGAGCATGAGCAGCAGGCTCCTGCAGATAAAAGACAACAGGCTGAGAGAAGAAACAAGCTTTACAAAGAGCTCACGGAAAAAGGCATAGAAAATATGGAGAACTGGCAAGAGCTTAGTCTAAAACAGCTACAGAGTGCTCTCAGTGATCTAGAAACAAAAATCCACAGCTTTGAGGATAGAAAGACTGAGCTTGAAGAGTTTTTGGCCGATCCGTCTAATTTCCAGGACAAGACCCGCGCCGATGAAGCAGCCCAGGAGTACACTCAAGTAAACGATTCACTTAAGAGATCCTATGATAGATGGGAGCTTATTACAGCCCACTTAGAAAGTGTCTCATAAGATCTACTAATAACTAACACCGCCGACCATGGCTTCGAGCCTTTTAATGCGCTCTTCCATTGGAGGATGGGTGCTAAATAGAGAAGCTAAACCCTTTCCTGAAAGAGGGCTTGCGATAAGCATATGTGAGGTGCTGTCCGCAGTCTGCTCACTTACCTGAAGCGGAATACGCTGTGAGGCCATGCCAAGTTTTCTAAGAGCATCGGCAAGATACATCGGGTTTCCGCATATCTCAGCTCCGCCCTTATCAGCGCCGTACTCTCTTGTCCTTGATATAGTCATCCTAATCACTGTTGCTGCAAGTGGGGCAAGAATGACCATTGCGATTACAGCTATAGGGTTTCCACCTCTGTCCCTGCCTCCGCCAAAGAACATGGCAAAGTAAGCCAGATATGTGATAGCAGTTGCGATTGTGGCCGCAATAGAGCCGATTAGGATATCTCTATTTTTAATATGAGCGAGCTCATGTGCCAAGACTCCCTTTAGCTCTTCACGGCTTAAGAGTCTCATAATACCCTGAGTCACTGCGACAGCAGCGTTGTTATAGTCCCTGCCGGTTGCAAAAGCGTTTGGCTGCTCCTGTGGGGTGATATACACCTTAGGCATAGGAAGACCTGCGTTCTGAGCAAGCTCTTGAACATCTCCATATAGCTCGGGCGCGTCTTCATAAGTGACTTCTTTACCTTTGTACATAGCTAGAACAATTTTGTCGCTCCACCAGTAGCTGGCAAAGTTCATAACTACAGCTATTACAAGTGCTATAGTGGCTCCGTTAGCGCCTCCAACGTAGCCGCCGATTCCAATTAGTAGTCCTGAAAGTGCTGCGAGTAATAATAAGCTTTTTAACGTATTCATTATATTCTCCTGGTTGTTCTCTCAAATAGATAATATCTATAATTTGAGTACTATAATCAAGATAATGCTAAGGGGCGAGATTTCAAGTAAGATTTAGCAGGATTATACTAAATATTAAGGGTATAAAATTATGGATATGGGAATTTTGTGGTCGTTAATCGGCTCATTTACCAATGTTTTTATTCTAACTAGAATTGCACATTATTTTCTGAAAAGAACTAGAATGGACGATAGGAAAAGAGCCTTTGTGGTCTTTTTTATAGTCGCTGTGCTCGATTTAATCGGGCTTATGATCTTCTTTAAAGAAATAAAATTAGCTTTTCAGGGATGGTTTTTCTATTATCTACCGTTTTTGGTTATGTGGCTTCTTAAAGATCTTATGGAAGCGTCTAGAAAAAAGAAGCAGCTCGAGACCCAAGCTTCTCAAGAAAATACCAGTCAGACGGGACAGTTGAAATGAATCAGAATGACGTAGTTATGGAAACAAATTTTATTGAAGCAGGCGAGCCCAAAAGAGGAAAAGTGAGAGATATATATGATCTAGGTGATAGCCTTTTATTAGTTGTAAGCGACAGAATTTCAGCATATGACGTAATCATGAATGAAGGTATTCCCGGCAAAGGTGTTGTGTTAAATCAGATCTCTAAATACTGGTTTGACCAGACTACTGATATTATAAAAAATCACCTTATTTCAACCGGCATCTCAGATTACCCGCACATGTTCCACAAATATGACCATATTCTTGAAGGAAGAAGCATGCTAGTTAAAAAAACAAAGCCCCTAGCCATTGAATGCGTTGTGAGAGGCTACGTGGCAGGATCTGGTTGGAAGGAGTATCAAGAAAGCCGGAGCATATGCGGCATAGAACTTCCTGATGGTATTTTAGAGTCCGGTAAATTAGATGAGCCGATCTTTACGCCCGCAACTAAGGCGGAGTTAGGTGATCACGATGAGAACATTACATTTGAGAGAGCTGCGCAAATAGTTGGTCAGGACATAGCTGAGCGAGTAAGAAATATCAGCATAGCGCTTTACATAAAAGCAAGAAATATTGCAGATGATAAAGGGATTATAATTGCCGATACTAAATTTGAATTTGGAATCGATGAGAACGATGAACTGATTTTAATAGATGAAGCTCTTACCCCTGATTCTTCAAGATTTTGGCCCAAAGATGAATATGAACCTGGGCGCTCTCAAAAGAGTTATGATAAACAGTTTGTAAGAGATTTCTTAACTTCTACAGGGTGGGATAAGACTCCTCCTCCTCCAACCCTTCCGCAGGACGTAATACAAGCTACCTCTGAGAAATACAAAGAGGCCTTTTACAAATTGGCAAAAGATTTATAGAGATTTTTCAATTTGCCGATCAACACTTTGATTTCCTTAGGTATATTTATTATTTAAGGGTGGAAGAAAAAAGACTAATAGGGGTGTTTATTTTTTGGAGGGAATATGACTACAAACAAGTTATTCATAAATTGTAATAGATCTTTAAGTTTTGTTTTTATGTTAACAGTTTTGAGTTTTGCACTAATTGGCGGTTGCGGCGGATCTGGAAACAACTCCGGCGATAATGGCGATAATAATGGCGGAAATAATAACTCATTAACCTTTACTGATATAACTTTACAAGCTGGATTAAATTATTCTCATGGATTTGTAACCTCTGGTCCGGTCTCAGAGCCTCAACTTATATCAGGCGGAGTTGCGGCAGGGGATTACGATAATGATGGATGGGTAGATATATATGTTGTTAGAGGTCCTGCTGGTCCTAACTTGCTTTTTAAAAACAATGGCAACGGCACATTTAGTGAAGTAGGCCAAGCTGCGGGGGTTGATGTAGATAATGAAATTGGTTCAGGACCTACATTTGCAGATTTTAGCGGCGATGGCTATTTAGATCTGTTTATTGGTGGAATTTTCCCGACAAAACCACGCTTGTTCTTAAATGATGGGGATGGAACGTTCACTGATATATCTGCCGGAAAAGCATTAACTTCACTTTCAAGTATCAATACATTTTCTGCTGCTTTCGGCGATTACGACCTTGATAACGATCTTGATCTACTCATAACACATTGGAACGGACAGAGCCAAAATGAGTCTACGGAGCATTTGTGGAGAAATAATGGGGACAACACTTTCTCTGATGTAAGCTTAGAAGCAGGTATTAGTGCCACATATGATACTGTGAGTGAATTTACTTTCACTCCCAATTTCGCCGATATTAATAACAACGGCTACCCAGATATTCTCATGGGATCCGATTTTCTTACCAGCCAAATATTCATAAATCAGAAAGATGGTACTTTTGTAAATACAACAGATACAAATGTAATAACTGATGAAAATGGCATGGGTGCGTCGGTGGGCGATTATGATAACGACGGAGACTTGGATTGGTTTGTGTCCAGTATTTACGACCCCAATATGATAGCTGAGCTTAACTGGGGTATTTCCGGAAACCGCTTATACCGCAACAAAGGTGACGGCACTTTTGAAGATGTCACTCTTTCAGCCGGTGTTGAGCATGGTTTTTGGGGATGGGCCAGCTGTATGTACGATTTAGACAACGACGGTAATATGGATATTGTTCACGTAAATGGATTTAGAAGTCCTTTTGACCCGGATACAACAGTGGAGTTCGATCAAGACCCTTCAAGAATTTTTATGTCGAACGGAAATGGAACTTTTACAGAAAAAGCTGCCCAACTTGGTTTTAATGATACAGATCAGGGAAGAGGAATTGTGTGCTTTGATTTCGATAGGGATGGAGACGTTGATATCTTTGTTGCTAATAATAATCAGCCGCCAAGTCTATATAGAAATGATGGCGGAAACGAAAACAGTTTTCTAAAAATTAGTTTAAATGGAATATCTATGAATACTGAAGGCATAGGGGCTAGGGTGGAAGTAACCACGGGAAATACTGTTCAAATGAGGGAGCTTAGTGCCGGAAGCAATTTTGTTTCCCAAAACCCGGTGATTGCTCATTTCGGATTGGCTCAAAGACAGATTGCCGATGAGGTAAAAGTAAGCTGGCCTGACGGTAACACAACAACCCTGCAGAATGTGCCTGTAAATCAGTTTATGACTATAGATCATCCTGATTTATAGACTCATAATAAATTTTAGATCATACTTGTGTTCAAATGAAAACTATAAGCATTTTAGGCTGTGGGTGGCTTGGTCTGCCTTTGGCTGAAAAACTTATCCAATTAGGCCATAGTGTTAAGGGCTCAACGAGGTCTAGCACCGATCTGCCACGACTGGGACAAAAAGGCATTATCCCCTTTTCAATAAATCTTGATCCCACCATCATAGCAGAGAATGCTGATTCATTTTTTGATACTGAAATATTAATTATAAACTTTCCGCCCCAAAGACGAGAAGATATCGTGAAGTATCATGAGATGCAGGCAATATCACTTATAGAGAGCATCAAAAAATCAGCGATTGAAAAAGTAATCTTTGTAAGCTCGACATCGGTCTATCCAGATCTAAATAGAGAAGTATCGGAAGATGACACGCATGGGCCTACAAAAGAATCGGGAAAAGCGCTTATCAAATTTGAATCCTTACTTAAAGAGTGCTCTGAGTTCAAAACTACAATACTCAGATTCGCTGGGCTTATAGGATATAATCGCAACCCCGGCAGGTTTTTGGCAGGCAAGAAAGAAGTAGTAAATGCAGATGCTCCTGTAAACCTGATCCACAGGGATGATTGTGTAAATATAATAGTTGAAATTATTGATAAAGACCTATGGGGCGAGACCTTAAATGCCTGCTCAGATGTGCATCCACTTAGAAAAGACTACTATATAAGCGCGGCCAATAAATTAGGCCTCGCACCTCCTGAATTCAAAAATACTGAGCACTTAAGCTTTAAAATCATAAATAGCGATAAGCTAAAAAAACTGCTAAATTATCAATTTATCCATCCCGATCCTACAAAAATTGACTTTAACTAGTCTAATATGCTTTCTGAGGAAAATAACTTAGATAAAGTTTGGATTTAAATCGGGTTCTGTTATACTAACCATATCGGTTTCAGTTGATAGTGGTAAATAAAAATCATAATGAAATTAGATAACAACACCTACAAAATCGTTTTCGTAACCTTCCGGGTGAGATAATTTCTATAACCTTGAACTATATGAGTGTTTTTTATCAAAAGTTTTATACTAAACCTGCAAATAAATTGAATTTTACAATTGTATGATTATTTAAAGGGGGGAGTTTTATACACATATGCATAATACTATGAGTCTAGAAAACGGGGTTAATAAAGATCTGCATTTTGAGGATAACTCAATTGTAAGGGAGCTCTACGGCCAGCAGAATGAGAATCTAAATGTTATCGAGAACCTTTATGGTATAAGAATTCATTCCAGAGGCGGTAAGCTCAGCCTTCAGGGCAGTGATGACGAGGTAGAGTCTGCATATAGATTTTTAAAAGAGATTTATAGCCTTATGGAAAAGGGCTATTCTTTAGACCCAGGTGATCTAGAGCTTGCCTCTAGAATTGTGGATGAAAAAAGGATTGAGCTTGAAGATATATTTTTAGACACCGTATGCGTTTCAACTAGAAAAAAAATAATTGCTCCAAAGAGCATTACTCAAAAACTATATATAGAATCAATCAGAAGACACGATATCGTATTTGGAGTTGGTCCTGCGGGTACTGGTAAGACCTATCTCGCAATGTCTATGGCAGTGTCGGCGTTTGTAAATAAAGAGGTAAACCGCATTATCTTAACCCGGCCCGCGGTTGAAGCGGGTGAGAAGCTAGGGTTTTTACCAGGTGACCTTTCTCAAAAAGTGGATCCTTATTTAAGACCGCTTTTAGATGCTCTCTACGATATGATGGACTATGACAAAGCTTCAAGGCTGATTGATAAAAATGCAATTGAGATTGCTCCTCTTGCATTTATGAGAGGAAGAACCTTAAATGACGCCTTTGTCGTCTTAGATGAAGCGCAAAATACAACACCGATGCAGATGAAGATGTTTTTAACAAGGCTTGGTTTTAATTCAAAAGCTGTCATAACTGGCGATACAACTCAAATAGATCTTGGAAGCGGTGAGAAATCAGGGCTCCTTGAAGCTGAGAAGCTAATTAAAGACATAGATGGTGTTTCATTTGTCTATTTTTCTAAAAATGATGTTGTTCGTCACCCCCTTGTAAGGCAGATTATTGACGCGTATGAGAAAAACGCCTAACTATTATGTATAATTTCTAGGAGTGTCACATTGCCGGAGGTATTAATGAAAAGGGATTTCTTTTATATAATCGGTTTATTCGCAATTTTTCTTACTATTACATCATGCGCGCGCACTTGGCAGGACCCTAACACCTCAATTCCTGCACAGAGTATCAGCATAGCAGATCTGATTACAAATCGTCAGGCCTATGACAGCGCTGGGGTCTCTCTGATAGGTAAGGTTTGGAACCTTCAGGTTGAACCCCAAGCCACAGAAAGCCCAGATGGAATTAAAGAGCCATATACTACTTTTATTCTGGCTGATAGAAAGGGCACAGGCGTCGACGTTTACGCTGCTGGTGACGTGCAGATACAGGAAGGAGATTTTGTAAGAGTTGTGGGTATCTATAGAAAAGAGTTTCAGCAGACTGGTGACTACTTCCTAAATGTTGTAGATGCCGTTCGTATTGAAGACTGGAATCCCGGGATTGGTTACTGGATTAGAGAGATGGAATTTGATTAATCTAAACTCTTAGTCGAACAGTTCTTTAAGGAAAATGATCTTTTCTCTAGATGGTCCTAGAGATACTGTATAGATTGAAACACCCGTGACTTCTTCTAATTTTTTAAGATAACTTCTTGCTTCTATTGGTAAATCTGAGAAATCCTTTGCGTTTGAAATATCCTCGCTCCATCCATCCATCTCTTCATATATGGGCTCTATATCGTCTAATATATGGCTGGATGATGGAAAAGAGCTTAGCTCAGCTCCTTTATATTTATATCCGGTGCAAAGATTTATCTTCTCAAATCCGGATAGCACATCAAGTTTTGTGAGAGCAATAGAAGATATGCCGTTTATCTGAGCTGCGTATTTAAGAGCAAACGCGTCAAACCATCCGCATCTTCTGGGTCTGCCTGTGGTTGCTCCAAACTCCCCGCCCGCTGTACGTAGCTTTTCTCCTAAATCACCTGATATCTCAGTTGGAAACGGCCCCTCGCCGACTCTCGTTGTATAGGCCTTGGCTATTCCCAAAACTTTATGAATTGTGGTAGGGCTTACGCCGGTTCCTGGTGAGGCTCCGCCTGAGCCAGCACTCGAAGATGTTACATATGGATAGGTTCCAAAATCTATGTCCAGAAGTGCTCCTTGAGCGCCTTCGAAAAGTATGTTTTTTCCACCTGATATGGAGTCATTTAGAAGCATTGATACATCACAGCAATATTTTTTAAGCTGCTCACCGTAATTTGAGTACTCCTCAAATATTTCATCAAACGAAATTGCCTCTCCGCCTAGAACTTTAGTCAGATACGAATTTCTTTCATCAAGTACGCTCTTTAGTCTTTCTGAAAGTGAGTTCGGGTCGATCAAGTCAGCAAATTTAATCCCCCTCCTGGCAGCCTTGTCCTCATATACAGGTCCAATACCTCTTCCGGTTGTTCCAATCTTACCTTTTCCATTTGTGGATTCTCTGGCTAGGTCGATTGCTCTGTGATAGGGCATAATAACATGAGCCCGCTCGCTTATCTTAAGATTGTTCTCATCTGCCTGGTATCCTGCGGTGGTTAAATCGCCAATTTCTTCAAGCAATACTTTGGGATCTACTACAACTCCGTTTCCAATTACCGAAATCTTATCGTCCCTTAGTATTCCAGAGGGAAGGTGGTGAAGAACTATCTTTTCATCGCCTAGTACAATTGTATGCCCCGCATTGTTTCCGCCCTGGTATCTGACTACAATGTCTACTTGCTCAGAAATGAGATCAACTATCCTGCCTTTTCCCTCATCTCCCCACTGGGCGCCAATCACCACAACGTTTGGCATTTCTAGATGCCTCCCTTAAGAAGTTCTTCCAGATTAGAAAACTCTTTGCTAGAGCCTCTTCTGGATTCTATAAGTTTAAGCTTTCTAGGCGTCTCTAAGAGTATTACTCCGTAAAAATTTGAGGCCCTGTTCTCTTTTAGTCTGAGTTGTTTTTGCTCAGGGCTAAGATTTAGATCCAGGATGACCTTAAAACCGCTTGACCTAAGCCACTCTGTTAGGTGAAT
>JBCCIH010000028.1 GCA_039028315.1 Thermodesulfobacteriota bacterium
GCAAGAGCGCTTGCAGATATAGCTGAGGTATTTTCCTCTGCTGAGATAAGAATAAGTATCTCACAGAATCTGATTCTTAGATGGGTACCCACGGACAGATTACCTGGGCTTTACAAAGCTTTGGATGAAGTTGGTCTTACGCTTCTTGGCGCAGAGACATTTGAAGATATCACAGCATGCCCTGGTGCAGACACCTGCCGCCTGGGTATTACATCTGCAAAGGGACTGGCTACTGAGCTCACTAACAGAATGAGCAATGGCTTAGCTAAATTTAAAGAACAATCAAAGGGTCTTAAAATTAAGATCTCAGGGTGCCCGAACTCCTGTGCACAGCATGCATCTGCAAATATAGGATTTCAGGGAGCTTCACTTGCTAAGGAAGGCCGCAACGTTCCGGCAGAAATGCTTTATGTTGGAGGAGGCCTTTATGGTGATGACTCAAGGCTTGCTACTCCAATCATTAAAGTTCCTACAAGAAATGCACCCAAGGTTGTAGAGAAATTGCTCGAGCTTTACAGAGACGAAAAACAGGGCGATGAGCATTTTGATCTATTTATGGAAAGACTTGGAAAAGACCGCATAAAAGAAGAAATTACGGAGTTTCTACAGATCCCAAGTTTTGATGATGATCCTTCTTTTTATCAGGACTGGGGACATGAAGAGGAAAAGTTCGAACTTCAAAAAGGCGTAAAGGGTGAGTGCGCAGGAGCCACAGTAGAGGAAAAAATCCCAACTTTCTCTGACGCTCAAAAACGCATAGAGCAGGCCGAAGCACTTTTAAAGCACGGAGAGTTTGAGACCTCTATTATGGAGGCATTTCATTCCTGCGCCGCTAGTGCACATGTGCCTTTATACACTAAACTTGTAGATCCATTCACATCTGAGCAGACAATGTGGGAGTTTGAAAACCTGCTTGTTCGAACAGGTGAATCTGATGAGAAATGGCTTGATATATCGGGCGTATTAAACGACTTGGTTGATCAGGAGCCCTCTGAGGAGACAGCTGTTGAAATGCTCGAGATAGCAAAGGACCTCTATAAAGAGTGTGAGCGCATCCAGGAAAACTTATCAGCCTAGCAGTCGTTAACTGGTCATAATAAAAACACTGGTCCAACATTACCAATCGCGGCAATTTATATGCAGCAGGGTTGAATTCTGACTGTACTATAAATATATTCTCTATCTAGGAGAAAGCTTTTTGTATATCCCGGGAACAAAGTTTAAAGTAGTGCTTAAAATCCAGATAGGGGATGACATCTATGAGCCTGGGCTTGAAGGCGAGATTATTGAGCCGGTCACTAAGATGGTTGGAAAATCGTATAAAGTTGAATTTGCTGATGGACGTAAAACACAAATTCACAATGTAATAATGAATAATCAGACAGAAGTGGTAAAAGAGTAGTGAGTATAGTAAGTACCTGATATGACAAAATTAATGGAAAAATTTGAGCTTTGGTTTAGCGCTGAACTGGGACTTGAGAGGCTGGCGCCCCTTGTGGTCGATTTTATCATTCTGATCGTCTTATTAATTGTTGCACTTATTGTCAATTTTCTGGCTAAAAAATTCATTTTAACTCTAGTAGAGCACTTTGCAGCAAAAAGCAGCACGGACTGGGATGATGTTCTGGTTAAAAATAAGTTTTTTAGAAGGCTCTCTCATCTTGCACCTGCCTTGGTTATTTACCTAACAGCTTCAATATTTTTTGAAAATGAGACAACTGTATTTTTTATCAGGCGCATAGCAGAGATCTATATGCTAGTTGTCGCAGTCTTCACGATCGATTCATTCTTAAATTCCATAGTTGATATATATCACAACTATGATTCGACAGGGAAACTGCCAATAAGAATTTTCGCTCAGGTACTTAAGATTATCGTCTTTGCTGTGATCGCTATAATTATTATCTCAACTGTTATAGGAAAATCTCCTGTTGTCTTCATCGGCGGTCTTGGAGCGATGGCAGCAGTGCTTATGCTTATTTTTAAAGACCCAATACTTGGTCTGGCCGCAGGTGTTCAACTATCTGCAAATGATATGGTCAGGGTAGGGGATTGGATTGAGATGCCAAAATTCGGTGCCGACGGTGATGTGATTGATATATCTCTTACAACCGTAAAAGTGCAGAATTGGGATAAGACAATTGTGACCATACCTACGTTTGCACTTGTGAGTGAAGGGGTTAAAAACTGGCGCGGTATGTCAGAGTCTGGGGGAAGAAGGATTAAGCGCTCTATTTTCATTGACATGACAAGCGTTAAGTTCTGCACGCCTGAGATGATAGAGAAATTTAATCGTATTGAATATATAAGCAGTTACATAAGAGATAAAAAGAAGGAACTTGATGACTTTAATTCTCAAAGAAGCATTGATAACACAGTGCTCGTCAACGGTCGAAGAATGACAAATCTTGGTACCTTCAGAGCATATCTAATAGCCTATTTGAGAGACCATCCAAAGATAAGCAAAAACTTAACTTTTCTAGTAAGACAGCTAGAGCCGGGTCCAACAGGTCTTCCGATTGAAGTATATGTGTTTAGCAGCGATCAGGTTTGGGCTAACTATGAATCAATACAATCCGACATTTTCGATCACATTTTGGCTGTGATACCGGAGTTTGGTCTAAGGGTATATCAGAATCCTACCGGAGCTGATTTTCAGAATTTATCACAAGAACTTAATTAAATCGGGATATATACCTACTGAACGGTTGTGGCCATATCAAAGTTTGGCCTACTGGCTCTAAGAGCATTAAGAAGAGCTTGGTCCTCTCCGTAGATATCTTTATGGAAGTTCACATTTCCTGCATCATCTACCCATGACGTAAAATAGAGAATATAGACAGGAATCGTTTGATTAAGATGGACTGTTCTGGTTTTTCTTGAATTAATGCTTGATTTAACCCTGCTTTGATTCCAGTCAAGATTTGATGCAAGCACAAACTCAGCTAGATCTATGGGTCTTTCAACCCTTATGCATCCATGGCTGAAATTTCTCTGCGCTCTTTTAAAAAAGCCCCTGTTTGGAGTGTCATGAAGATACACGGCGTGCTTGTTAGGGAATAGAAACTTAATCTGACCTAGCGGGTTTCCGGGACCAGGATTTTGGCGGAGTCTATATTTGCCGCTTAATACCTGAGATATATATTCTTGTTGAGCTTGCTGATTTTGAATCTCTGCCTCTGATAACGGACGCTCAATATCTTCATCAGTTTCTATTATTTCAACATTCTCAGCTACTTCCACTTGCTGGGTTTCTTCCACAGGTAATTTCTCAGGCGCTTTAAGCCCAAGAGCGTCTATTCCTCTTTTGGATAGATATTCAGGGTCACTTTTAATTCTAGGTGCTATATCGTCTTTAAAAATGCTTGGGGGTATATTCCAATAAGGGTTCATAACTATGTGGGTCATCTCTTCACTGAACATAGGAGTGTTCCACTCAGGCTTACCTACAACAATTCTCATATCAACAACATCATTGTTATTGTCTACTCCATATAGGTGGAAATTTGCAATGTTAACAAGTATGTAGCGGCTTCCTAAATACTGCGGCAGTATACGCCAGCGCTCCATACTAAGCTCTATCTGAGATATACGCTGTTCAACCGGAACGTTAAGAGCTTCGATTGTGGATTTACCTACAACTCCGTCAACATAAAGCCCGTTTCTACTTTGGTATTTTCTAACTGCTTGATCTAGTGTTTCATCAAATACATCACTTACCGGAACTGAACTCTCGAGTTCTCCTGTTACTATTAGCCTCTCTCTTAAAGCAACAACTCTAGTTCCTCTTGCGCCTTTTTTGAATTTATCACCATAAGGCACCCGCTGCCATCCGCCGTTTTCGGCTATTTCTCTGTACTCCTGTAAGCCATCTCTTAGCTGAGCGTAAACGGGGTATTTAGGCATAAGTCCATCAAGAGTCTTTTTAACTTGATTATTGGCAGTGGAGGTTGTTAATAACTCAGAAATATTAATCGGTCTTTCAGATGATAGAAGCTCTAAATTGATCTGACCTGGGTTTACTCTTCCATAATGAACATCACGAGCGTAGTTAAGAAATGCATTTGAAAGTAGCAGTTCTAGCTCAGCCAGGTCGATTTCATCGATTGATTTATTAGAACCATCTATTCTAATGAGAGCAGCTTCGATCTCCTCTATATGATAGTCCATAGGGTTAAGAGCATCATTGCCGCTGGTTCTTACTACCTCGATCATTTCAAGTGCCTGTGGTGAGGCGCCGTTCGAATTGATCCATAAAAGAGAGTAGTTATTCGCGTGGTATGTTTGGGCAAGCGATCTATTTGCCTTAATGTTTTTGGTTTGTATCTGCAGATAGCCCGAAGCAAGCATTCTTTGCTGAGCTATTGATTTTACTTTCGCTTTAGAGAATGTCTGAGTTTGGGTGTTTTGCGCAGGCTCGGAAATCTTGTTTTCTTGTTTAGGCGAAGCGCACCCGTAGCTCAGTAGTAATATTAAACTAAGCGCAGCTACAAAAGAATATATATTTCTGCAATTAGATTTGATCAATCTCATCAATGCACCCTTGTTAAAGTTGAAATACCTATCCTCCAGCAGAATAATAGTATAATACGAAAACAATATAAAGGCTATCCTATATTGAATATTATTTTCATCTATCGAATAAATTGTTACTAAGGCTGAATTTCCAAATTATCAAACAAATAACGTTTAATCTTACGAGTGGTTGTTTTTGGGAATTCCTCAAGCCTTATATCAAAGTTTCTTATACGTTTATACGATACAAGCTGGCTATTGGATCTTTGAACTTCATTTTTAATTAATCCCATTATCTCTTCTTTTGATAATTGTTCCACTTGAGAATTTAAATTTTCAGCTATTTCATCTAAATTGGGGTAAATAAGCGCCAGTATATCATTATCATTGGGGCTGAACACAAGAGCCTCTTCTATGAATACGGATCTTGTCAATTTCTCCTCAATTTCCTCAGGGAATATATTTTTTCCACCTTTAGTTACAATTAGATATTTTTTCCTGCCGGTAATATACAAATATCCCTCTTCATCAAAATATCCTATGTCTCCTGTGAGAAGCCAGCCGTCCTTAGTCAGAACTTTGTCAGTAGCACTGGGATTTTTATAATATCCCTTCATAACATTGGGTCCTCTTGCGACAATCTCCCCATTTCCTTCATTATCCACATCTCGTATCTCGACCTCATCACTTGGTATTACCATTCCTATGCTACCGACTTTAGGCCTAGTGGGCGGGTTAGCTGATATCAGAGGAGAGGCTTCTGATAGCCCGTATCCTTCAATAATGTCAATTCCGTATTTTTTAAATCCCTGGGTAACCCAAGGCGAAAGTGCAGCCCCGCCTGAGACTATGAGTCTGCTCCTCTCGAGACCTAAATTTTGTTTTATCTTCTTCCCAATTATAGAGTTAGGAAGCGCTTTTGTAATCAGGCGTTTTAGCCCTTTTTGTCCTGCCAGCTGTTTTTCAATTCTCAAATAAAGCTTCTCTAATAATAGTGGTGTGTTTAACCAAATGGTCGGACGGGCTTCTATAAGGTCTTCTAAAAGCTCTCTTGGTTTTAGTCCGCGAGCATAGAATATAGACATGCCGCTTGAAAATGTGGAGATCAGACCAGCCGTGCATTCATAGGAGTGGTGTATCGGTAGTACAGAGAAAGCTCTGTCTGTGTAGTTATAGTCAATAATGCTATATATGTCTGATGCATTAGACATTATGTTTCTATGTGTGAGCATTACGCCTTTAGGGTTTCCAGTAGTACCGGAGGTGAACAGTATTTCTAATAAATCGTCAGGTTCTATTTGAGCGCTTGGAATCCCTTTTGAGTATTTATTAGATATCTGATCTAACTCGTCCATTCGAACTATGTGTTTTAAACCTGGTAAATCATCTGAGAATAAATTCATTTTCTGATAATATGAGTTTGAAACAATTAGAGCTTTGGCATCGGAGAAGCTCAGAATAAATTTATTGTCCTCTGGCCTTGCTCTGGCATCCAGCGGTACTGCCACAGCACCTAACCAGGATAGTGTAAATAGTGTAATCCCCCACTCCGGGCGGTTTTCAGCCAAAATCCCTATGTGATCGCCTTTTTCTATGCCTAAATCTCTTAGGTATCTTGCAAACCTCTCTACGTAGTCCAGCACTTGCCCATACGTTATCTGATAGATAGTTGTGCCGCGGGGCATTAGAAAAGCGGTATTTGACCCATACAGGTTCACCGTCGTTTCAACCATTTCTGAAAGTGTTGAAGAAGAAAGAGGTTCTTTAATAATAGGAATTTTTTCAGAAGGTTTTCTAAATTTCTTCATATTTTGACTAATCTATAAGAAATCTCTTATTTCAGAGAGCTTTTTTATAATATAATCGGGCTTTGGATCAAGATCGTTGTCAGGTTCATTTCTTCTGTTGATCCAAACCGACTTCATACCAAGAGCCTTTGAACCCACTACATCAGCGCTATAATTATCGCCTATAAAAAGTGATTTAGCACCGTCAATCTTTAATTTATCAAGCGCAGCTTCAAATATTATGCTTTTAGGTTTTCTCCATCCTACTTCTTCTGAGATCACTATTTCTTTAAAAAGCGGCCTTAGGTTGAATTTGTCGATCAGCTCGTGAGCAGTGGGGGAATAGTCAAAATTTGATATAATCCCAAGTGTGTAGCCTTTATCAAATAAACCCTCTAAAGTTAATTTGTTTGAGGTTGGATATTCAACGCAGCTGGCAAGTGCTTTCATGTGAGCAACCACCATTTTATTTATGAACGGGCTATCTTGATCTACCGGGCCAATGTTTAACATCTTAAGCATTAATATAAATCTTTCTCGGGTAGGATATTCTTTAAAGTCTATAAGTTTTAGATCCTGAAATTCGTGATAGCTCTTTATAAAAGGATCGTAGAACTCTGAAAACTCTATCTGTGGATAAACCTTTTTAAATTCCTCATATACTTCAACACTTGTCGTTCTTGAACGAAATCCTTTTAGTTCAACAAGGGGCAGGTGGTTAAAGTTAAAATCTAAAATTGTATCGAATAGATCAAAGATTACTGCGTCATATTTCTTCATTATGCTTATAAGCCTTAGTGCTAATTTTTAGATGATGCCCTGTCTAAGATAACATCAATGATGTTATCGTGAATTCCGAGCGGATCTGTTACAGTGTAGCTTACATCGGGGTAGTTCTTAGCTGCTTCTAACACCATAGAGGGAATGTCCTGTGTCGAGTGTCTGCCAGGGGCCAGGAAATATGGATGTACCACAATATGCTTAGCCCCACTAGTTACACACTCTTTAAAGGCCTGCTCAATCGTGGGCTCTGCAAGCTCCATATGGCAATAGACCACTATTTCAAAATCAGAATTTTTTTGTTTAACCAGCTCTGCAACTTCGGCAAGCATCTGGTTTGCTTCATCAACTTTACTTCCATGGTCAACGATTATAAGTGCTTTCATGCTTGTTTATATTAATTAGGACGGTATTGTGGTGTTTAGCCTAATTGCCTCGATCATTATCTCGGCCGATCTATAAAACTCTTCGAGCACAAGATATTCGTTTACTGTGTGAAGTTCATACATTCCAGTGCCAAGATTAGCGCATTCTATTCCAAATTTATTAAAGTAGTTTGCGTCGCATCCGCCCCCTGAAGTGTGGTGCTTGATTTTGTGCCCGAGATTTTTAACTGCAGTATCTATAAGCATTACAGGCCGTGAATTTGCATCAACATCCATTTTGTCATAGCTCCTCTCAATAAACTCCTCAAGTTTGGCCACATGTGTAATACCCTCTGGTGTTAAATCATCATGAAGAGTAACCTGGTAATTAGCCACCGCTTTATGAAAACACTCTCTCATATGATCGACTTGATTTTTGAGTGTCTCCTCATCGTGGCTTCTGGTCTCACCGACTACTTTTACGGTTTTTGGAATGATGTTTGTTGCTCTCCCGCCACCTATAACGCCAATATTGGCAGTGGTGAATTCGTCAATTCTTCCAAGAGTCATTTTCGAGATTGCTTCACTAGCAATTTGTATAGCACTAAGGCCATTTTCCGGACACAGCCCGGCATGTGCTTCAAGTCCGTGAACTATGAAATCTAGCTTTTCTGCGGAAGGGCATCTTAGTACGAGCCTGTCGGGTGTACTGCTGTCGAGCACTATTCCCATACGGGCATTGAATTTGGACATATCAATGTGCTTTGATCCTAAAAGGCCAATTTCTTCACATATTGTAAAAGCTATTTCTATATCGCCGTGTGCAAGGCCTTGTTCTTTTATTACTCTTATCGCCTCAACTATTACCGCAATACCGCTTTTATCATCACTGCCTAGAATTGTAGTACCGTCGCTTTTTAATATTCCATCTTCAATTTTGGGCTTGATTCCCTCACCTGGCCCAACTGTGTCCATATGGGCGGAGATGAAAAAGGGTGGGGCGCTTGGTTTGTTGCCCTCTAGTTTTACTATTAGATTGCCGACATTCCCGCCCACTTTCTCTCCTGCATCATCATAAAAACATTCGGCACCGAGTTCTTCCATGTCTTTTTGCAATTTTGTTGCAACATCTTTTTCCTTTTTTGACAAGCTGTCGATACGAATAATCTCCATAACATGCTCTGTCATTCTTTCTTTTTCGATCATGAAATTGCTCCGCTGTTTTTAACTATTATGTTTTCAATAACCCATCAATTTTATATAAGTTCAGTATAACTAATTGGTTATTAATTAGAAATGAAGAATCATTAAGATAAAACTCTACTTGCCAATCTGTGATTGGATACAATTAAGGTAGCAGCGGATTAGGTAGTTTACGCTTTAAATTAGATTTACTTGGCTATATCTTGAAGTGATTCAATAACCTTATCTAATTTAGGCTTGTTTAGAGAATATATTCTATTTTGCTTAACCTTTCTCTCTTTAATCAAGCCGGCTTCTTTGAGTATTTTCAGGTGGTTAGACACCGTAGGTTGTGAAATTTTAAACCTGCGGGCAATCTCACCTGCGTTTGCATCCTCTTTACCTAAAATATGCAAAATCTTTCTTCTTCTCTCGTCACTTATGGCTTTGAAGGAACACCCCATATTACAACCTCCGGGAGCAATCTGTTATTTAGCTAATTATGTAAATAGATTATATAGGATAATGATTAGAAAATCAAAATTAATTTAATGCATTTTGGTATTAGAACTTCTCTACGCTTGGTCGAAGGTCCATCTCGAGTGTCCAAGCAGTGGGATCTTGGAGGTGAATTTGCCAGTATTGCTCGGCGATAGACTCGGGGGATAAAAATGATCCGGGTTCTCTATCAGGGTATCTTTTTATGTAGTCTTGGTTTAGGATCTGCCCATCGATGATGACATGAGCCACGTGGATTCCCTTTGGGCCAAGTTCTCTGGCAATTGACTGCGAGAGCGCTCTTAGGCCGAATTTTCCTACTGCGAGTCCTGAGAAATTTGCGCTGCCTCTTAGCGACGCGGTTGCACCTGTGAAAATTATTGTGCCTTTTTTCCTTCTCAACATGGAAGCAAGAACCAACTTTGAGCTGATAAAACCTCCAAGGCAGTTTGATTCCCATGCGCTTACAAAATCATCAGTCTTTAATTTTTGTATGCCTTGCATCTTAAATTGCCCGGCATTATATATCATTACATCTATATTCTTTCCAAACTTTTTAAAAATCTTTTCAAATGCGGATTTCAACTTTGTTTCTTTGGTAACATCTGCTGCAAAGACTTCAATCTCTCCGTCAATTTGTTTCTTGATAGATAATAAGCGTTCTTTATTTCTTGAAACTATGGCTACACTGTAGCCTTCTGAGGCAAACTTTTTCGCTAAGGCAAGCCCGAGCCCCGGACCCGCTCCTAATATTACTGCAACTTTATTCATAAGATTTATTCCCGTTTAGTGAACTAATGCTTTATCAATTGACCATTTGCCTCCGCCTTTAATCAAAACCACAAGACTAAGGCCAAGTGCTAGTAGGTGATACTCAAATCCCTCTCCGGCCTGATTGCCGAACCAATTCATGAAAAATCCATACTGTAAGTGAACCATAAAAATGGCTCCTAGCATTATTATTGCTATTCCAAGCGCTGCAAGCCTAGTTAAAAGCCCAATTATAAGTGCAATAGCCCCAAATGATTCTCCAATAATAATGAGTATAGCTACAGCGGTAGGAATTCCGCTTCCAACGAAGAAATCCACAGTACCTGAAAACCCAGCGCCCCCAAACATACCTAAGAGTTTCTGAAGTCCGTGGGGCAGAATAACAATGCCTAGAAATATTCTTGCTAAGAAGACGCCAAAATCATCATCTGTATGAAGCAGTGATCCCATCATATGCCTCCGTATTCTTAATTTATTAACAATATGATTTTATCCCAAGTGCAGCTGTATAATCAACCCTATTATTTAAGTTGGGATAATGCACTCTCTTCAATATTTATTCTTCTCCTGAGCAAAATAAGGTTTAAGACTGTGAAAATAGAAGCTGTGATATAGCATGAAAATATAAGTGGTATAACTGCAATTTCGATTATAACGGCTAGATAGTTTGGATGCTTTATATATTTATATGGTCCTGAAGCTATTGCCTGGCTGCCCGGTATAACTAGGATTTTGGTATTCCAATATTGCCCCAAAGAGCTTATAGCCCAGTAACGTAGAATTTGCGTGAAAATAAAAATTACTAAAAGAGCTGGCCAATACGGACTTAGGCTTGTTTGTAGAAAAATATATTCTGCGATCAGGGAGACAAAAAATGCTATGTGCATAAGTACTATGACTTTATATCCCTTAGCATCATATTCTACGGCGCCTCTTTGTTTAACAAAATTTTCGTTTCGTTTGGCTAAGAATAGTTCAGAGATTCTCTGCAACACTAGAATAATTATAAAGATCCAAAAAATGCTCATATTATTTCAAATAGGATTATCTCTGAGCTAAACCCGGGACCTAGGGCAGAAATAATACCGTGCTCCCCAGCACCATATTGTTTTTGATCCATAATTTCGTTTAGAACATAGAGCACAGTAGGGGAGGACATGTTGCCGTGTTCTTTAAGAACTTTTCTTGACTGGGCAAATGTACCTTCTAAAAGCCCAAGAGACGCCTCATACTCCAAGAGCACTTTAGCCCCTCCGGGATGAACGGCGTAGTGTTTCAAATCTGATATTGATAATCCGCTATCTTTAAGGATATCTTCGATATTGGACTTAACCTCATTTCTAACGATTGTAGGAATATCTTTACTGAAAATAGCTTTAAAGCCGTCATCAATCACTTCCCAGCCCATAACGCCAAGTGAATCATAGTAGGTAGTGCTTAGTGATCTAACTAAATTGAATTTGGAATTGTTAGACAGCCTGTGATCATCGCCTGCTACGATAGAAGCTGCAGCACCATCTGAGAATAGTGCTAGAGATACTATGTTACTTTTCGCATAGTCCTCTCTATGAAAAGCTAGGCTGCATATCTCAAGTGCAATCAGGAGCACAGCGCTATCTGGATAAGCTTTTGTATATTCCATTGCCCGCGAAAGCCCTACAGCGCCGCCTACGCATCCAAGCCCCCATATAGGAGTTCTCTTTATGTGCTGGTCCAGATTTAATTCGTTTATAAGGTGAGCGTCTACACTTGGTGTAGAAATTCCTGTACTGGTTACAAACATAATGTGATCTATCTCACTTAAATCAGCTCCGCATTTCTCTAGGCAATTATTTATTGCTGATTTTGATAACAGAATTGAGTTTTCAAGGTAGGAATCTGATCTTTGTACGAAGCTCTTAGAGTCGTCAAACCACTCTCTTGGATGAACAAAGTGTCTTGTTTCTATGAGGGAGTTATCAAACACACCCAGCATACGATTAATGTAATGCTCGTTATCACTAAAGAGCTCTTTAGCAAATACCTTTACTTCGCATTGGTTAAAATTGTAGGGAACATCTGCTGTTCCAATTGAGATTACTCGTGACATTTTATTCTTCGCTGTTATAGAACTTGTATTAATTGTAGCTGAGAGTGAGTAAAAATACTTGAAAAAAGAAAAAGCCGCTTTGGCCCCGCTAAGCACAAAGCGACTTTTTCTAATTTATCTATAGCTTAAATTCAAATTTAAATTAAGCTGTGAGAGACTTCATGATAAAAAACTTTCAGTAATATCAGGCTCTTAAAGCTCCTTTTTGTTTAGCTGAAAGTGAATCAAGAAAATACTTCATGCCGTCAATCTCTGGTTTGTTAAGAGAGTAAAGACGATTTTGTCTTACTTTACGCTCATTAACAATATCAGCTTCTTTCAAAATCTTTAGGTGATTGGAGATAGCAGGCTTGGATATATCAAACTTGCTAGCTATATCTCCTGCGGCAGTTTCACCTTGGCTTAAAAATTCCAGAATCTTTCGTCTGGTATCATCAGCAATGGCTTTATATGGGCAACCCATTTTTAATTCCCTCCTAAATTATTAGATTGTTACTTCAATATTTAGTTTAACTAATTTCGAGTCTGAAAGCTAGTACTTTTTTTTAAATTTCAGTTTTTTAAATAAATCGTTTCATATCTATGCATTGTATCAAGCTATAAAGGTAATGATAATATCAAATATGCCAATATAAATTGTATAAAAATCCATAAATTTCCGTTATAAATCTTAAATGGTATTCTAAGTTAAAGATATCATATAAACATCAAACAGGGGGTAGCATCAATTGGAATTTAGCCAAAGCACGAAGTCTGTATTAAAAATCAAAGCTGATGTATTAGTAGTGGGACTCTATAAAGGACAAAAGTTTTCCGGATCAATAAAGACCATAAATGATTCACTTGATGGAGCAATAAAGGATCTAGCACAGCAAGAGGATTTTGATGGTGATTTTGGTAAGACTTTAGTTTTGAGCAGCACTCTGGGAAAAATAAATTCAAAGAGAGTCCTAGTCGTAGGATTAGGCGAACGCTCAAAGTTTACACAGAACACTCTTAGGAAGCTAGGCAATCTTATATTGAGTAAAGTTAAGAACTCTTCTAATTCCATAGCAATAAGTTCGGAATTCTCATCTGCTCAAGGCCAGGTCTCAGCCCTTTCAGAGGGGCTTTTGTCAGGGGCTTATGAATTTAAGAAATACAAGACGAATGACAAAAGTAAAAATAAGGTTACAAAAATAGTTTTTATCTCAAATAAAATTAAAGCCCAGGCCTTTAATGAGGAAACTGAATTTGCATCTACTATCTCTGCCTCAGTCAATCTCGCAAGGGATTTGGTAAATGAGCCCCCTGTCTACTTAACCCCGAGAAAGTTATCTGACTATGCTGCCGAAATAGCAGAAGAACAAGGCCTTGATTGCGAAATTTTTGATCACGCAGAAATCGAAAGAAGAGGCATGAACGGACTTATGGCCGTATCAAGCGGAAGTGAAGAGCCTCCTAGGTTTATTCACCTAACATACGAGCCTAAAAGAAAAACTAAAAAGAGCATTGCAGTTGTTGGAAAGGGCATTACTTTTGACTCAGGCGGGCTTTGTCTAAAGCCTGCCGGAAGTATGCTTACCATGAAAATGGATATGGGCGGCTCAGCTGTCGTGTTAGGTGTTATGAAGGCAATAGCAAAGTTAAAGCCATCGATGAGGGTGCATGGACTTATTGCTGCAAGTGAAAACATGACGGGCGGAAAGGCATATAAGCCCGATGACGTTATACACGCCTATAACGGCAAAACTGTGGAGGTTATTAACACTGACGCTGAGGGACGTGTTGTGCTCTCTGATGCTCTCTCTTATGCTGTGGAGCTCAAAGTAGATGAGATTGTTGATCTTGCAACCCTTACTGGGGCTTGTATGGTCGGTCTTGGAAGCTACACCGCGGGCGTTATGGGCAACAACCAAAAACTTATTGATAAAATTAGATCTGCATCTGATCAGGTAGGTGAGAAAACTTGGCAGCTCCCAATGGATGATGAACTTAGAGCTGAGATCTCAAGCAATGTTGCAGATATTAAAAATGCAGGAAGCAGGATGGGCGGAGCAATCACAGCGGCAATGTTTTTGGAGAACTTTGTCTCTGATGTCCCGTGGGCACATATGGATATTGCAGGGCCAGCATTTTTGGAAAAAGAGAGCCCCTATAGTCCTAAAGGCGCTACAGGGTTTGGGGTGCGCACAATAATCAAATACATATCAGGTAAATAGAAGTCTGATTGCTACAGGAAGTTAAATGGATTTTTTAGATAAATTATTTGGAACTTTTGATAAATCTAATTTTGTTCAGATCCGCCTCAGCGGGGAGATTCCCGAGGAAGAGGAAAAATCTTTTCTTCCTACCATGGGAGCTAAAAAATCTCTAACAATGTGGGATATAGAAAAAGTTCTCACGCATGTTGAGAACAGTGCCAAACTCCTTGGAGTAATTATTAGCCTAAGTGAGCTTCGCATTGGTTTTGCTAGAGCCAACCTAATTAGACAAAGACTCTCAGAAATAAGAGCCAGCGGAAAAAAGGTTATTGTCCACTTGGAAAGTGGAGGAAACATCGAATACCTTATCGCATCGGCAGCTGATAAAATCTACATGACCCCTTGGGGCACTCTTAATTTAATAGGCCTTAAAGCTGAGGTTACTTTCTATAAGGACGCGCTTGATAAAATAGGCGTTAGTGCAAATATGAAGGGGTTTGGCGAATATAAGAGCGCCGCCGAAACTTTCACCCGAGACTCAATGTCTACTCCCCATAAAGAGATGATGGATTCTATTCTAGATGACTTGCAGACTCAGCTTGAGGGTCATATCTCAAAGGGTAGGGGCATCACTCCCAAAGAGGTTAAGAATTTGATCGACAACGGTCCATATATGACCGATATTGCTCAGGACAACGCTCTAATTGATGGGGTTTGTTATGAAACTCAGCTTGAAGAAAACATATCAATTCTCCTACAAGCAGACTTGTCTGTTGTTAAGGCTGGC
>JBCCIH010000029.1 GCA_039028315.1 Thermodesulfobacteriota bacterium
GTAAGGCTTCATTAGTTGAGTTCTCTCAATACTCATTGCCTCGCGCTCTACCTCATTTGCTAGTCTCTCACGTTTTGATGAGTGCTCTGCTATCCACTCTACGGTTTTTTCATCATATGGCGGAGATTTTTTTAAGAAAAGTGAATTTAGGATACGATGCACTATCAAATCAGGGTATCGCCTTATGGGTGAGGTAAAGTGTGTATAGTGAACAAGGGCAAGACCAAAATGCTCTTCATCCATAGCTGAATAAAATGCTCTTTTTAAAGAGCGGAGAATGAGCATGTTTACGGGTACTTCTTCATTTTTCCCTTTGGACTGATCAATAATCCTTTGTATATCCAAAGAGTCCATATTGTCATTAACAGAAAGCATATAGCCTAGTTTTTTGAGTCCGTCCTTAAGTTTTACAAGAGAATCCATGTCGGGTGTTTCATGTATTCTGTAAATAGAAGGCAATTTAGAATCAAAGAGGTAATTAGCCACTGCTACATTTGCAGCAATCATAAACTCCTCAATCATCTCATGCGCGAAGTTTCGCTTGGTTCTTATTACATCCACAACACGTCCAAGCTCATCTCTAACCAAATTAGGCTCTGGGAAATCAAAATCAAGCTTACCGTCTTTAATCCTGAGCTCTCTAATTTTTTCATAGAGCTCTTTCATTATCTTAAGAGTAGAAATGATTTCCTTTTGGTCTTTAGCGCTGCGGCCCTTTTTAGAAACATCACGTGCTACTTGGGTGTAGGTAAGTCGCGCGGAGCTATTGATCACGCTGTTGTAGATCTTAAAATTCACCATCTCACCTTTGCTATTAAAATCCATCTCCGCAGTTTTAGTGAGCCTATCTTCATTTGGGACCAGGCTGCATAGGTTGTTAGAAAGCTTCTCCGGCAGCATGGGGATTACACGGTCAGGAAGATACACACTTGTTCCTCTGCTAAGGGCCTCGTTATCAATTGCGCTGCCCATCCCAACATAATAAGACACATCCGCAATACAAACCCAAAGCTTATACCCGCCCCTGATCTTCTCGATACCCACTGCATCGTCAAAATCTTTAGCGTCCTCACCATCAATAGTAAAAATTGTGCGCTCTCTTAAATCAACACGTCGTTTTAGTTCAGAATTGGGTATTTTCTCAGAGATCTTATCAAGTTCAGTGTTTATATTGTTTTGAAACTCCTGAGACAGATCGTACTCGATCAAAAGGCCCTTTTTCTCAGTAGCAAGATCTCCCGCTTTCCCAAGCACTTCAATAACTTTTCCTTTCAGACGCCCACTTCTGGAAATCTTATTCTGAAGCTCGGCTACAACTAATACATTGTTTCTTAACTGCTTTATATCAGACGGCTGAAGTAGTATATGAGGGATAAGACTATCTCTGGGTATAATCTTGCCAGTTTTGCCGGTCCTTATAAATTTTCCGATTATTCGCCCATTTTTTGCAACACCTTTAAGACGCGCAGATGTTGAGCTCTTTTCGGTAAGTTTATTGTTGTTTTCCTTAGGGATGGGTTTTCTCTCTTTAAAGCCAGAAACTGTGTACTTCCCACCTTCTATCCTGGAAATTTTGCCCTGCATCATCATTTTTCTTAGAATCTTCTTTAGAATAGACCTATTTTCCTTGGGCATACCAAGACGGCGGGAGATTTCTTTAGATCTCATCGGACGACCGTTTGAGCTCTTAAGTAGTTGTATTATATCTTTAGGTTTAGGGATCTTCATAAACAATCACAGGAAGATGAAAAAAGCCACCGCTCGGACAAAAGCTAAAAAAGGATATGAAACATAAATATTTATTGATTTTACATTGTTAAAACACTTAGTTCAATCAGATGATAGATATTTGTTTTTGTAAAATGCAAATATTACCCGAATTAATTTGAATGTTAGCTTCAATTCAGATAGAATTTCTTTGCCTTTTATGTTTAGGTACTTATCAGGAGGAAAAGCTAAGTGTTAAAGAAAAATATTCCAGGTGCGATAGTTGTTTGTTTAATACTGTTTACCTTTGTTGGAATTGGACTTTATCTAGGTATTTCAATTAATTGGGATAAATATTTTAAGGTTCTGGGCATTGTAGCAGTAATCGCATTAATAATTTCTGCAATAATAAATACTGTGCCCTCTGGGGAATCTAAGAAATAGAGTTAAGGAGTTATAATTAGCTTACTTTCTGAAGCCTGTGCAGAAGGCGCTTCTTCTTCTGGATGGTACCTCATTAAATGTATTAGATAACTACTTGGGTTTTCATCGTTTTCCATATAAAACCTAGATTCATCTAAGAACTCTTTTACAACCATAATGCCAAAATCAAGTGTAATTCTGCTTGATCCCAAATCTTGACTATCCTTAAATTGAGTTACTATACCAAGCACATGATTTGCAATTTCGTCGGCATACTTGTTACCGCTCTGGTGCTGATAAATAATCCCCTTTTTCTCAGTTTCAAGGGTTTTATGAGCTAGATCCAGCCCAGAAACCAAGTCTTTGTTTGACAGGCTTTTATCCGCCCTGAATATTGCAACAAATCCTTTTTCTAAATGTGCAAAGAGCTCCGGATTATGTTTATAGAGCTCAGCTTTACGCACATAGCTCTTTGCGCCTTCTTTTTTTATCCTCTGCTGCATCATCTTTTGCTGGTGATGCTTTTGGCCCTGCTCGTAATATTGGCAATCAAGAGGGCAGTTTATTTGAACTCCCCTTTTCTCTCCGCAGCAAACCGCACAAATATAAGTTCTCTTAGCGGGGCAATACCTTTTAGCCTTTCTATTTTCGCACAACTCGCACTTAGCCATTTCCCTATAACCTTTAAGCACTATGTATGTTTTCTGAAATTATCCAGAAATTACTATAATTTAGTATGAGAACTTAGGATATCATTGTTATAGTTTTGATCAAGGCAGGTAAGAATCGAGAATGGATTTTATATATATTATGGCTTTCTAAGAGCAAGTCCCGTTGCTATATTCATTTTGGCTGAGACGTCTTCTATATATTCCGGGTCAAAATCAGAATCGCTGAAGTTTATATTTCTAAACGGATTTAGAATTCCAACATATGAGTTTATAGATTCCGATATGGAGTCTTTTAAGCCTGGAAGTGTTGCAGTGCCCCCGCTTAGCATTATTCTCTTTACATTCTCACTTCTGTGGGCAGTAGAGAAATTCTCAAGTGCATTTTTTATCTGACCAGTTATCGAATTTATAAATTCATTTGCTAAGTCTTGGACAACAGGGTCTGATGCGCCCGATCTAAGGTTGTGTTTTAACTCTTCTGCCTCCTCATAGCTTATATCCATATTGTCCATAATAAGGTCGGTATATAGCTCACCTCCTATCGGTAAATCCCTAGCATATACTGACTCGCCGTTATCAATAATGAGCATATTTGTAACACAAGCCCCTATATTGATAAGAGCCAAAAGACCCTCTGATTCGGGGTAGTTAATTTCATATACGCTTTCGAGCGAGAAAACATCGATATCAATCAACACTGGGTTTAAGCCCACATTGGTCAATATGGATAAATAGTCTTTTGTTACCTTTTTATTAGCACCAACTATCAGAACATCTATCATATCCCTTTTGTGATGGGTTGAGATTACATCATAATCATAGCTAAAATCCGAAGCAGAGCCTGTGTTTAGTTTTTCAAACTCCCACTTAACAGATTTTTTAAGCTCGGAATCCGACATATGGGGCAGACTTACACGTTTTAGGAGTACCGGATCTCCGGATATGGAAATGGCTGCATCATCCGCCTGGGTTCCTAGCTCTTGGATCAATTTTAGCAGCGTCTGAGAAACTACCTCGGGAGCTTCTATTGCTTTATTAACGATTGAACCCCTATCAATCGGGGCCTCTCCGATATTAACAAGATTATAGCCTGTTCCTAGCTCTTCTAACTCCACGACCTTGATTGAATTTGAGCCTATATCTATGCCTAAAATACTTCCGTTTCCTAATAACAAATTGTGCTCCTATTGTAATAAGCTCGCCGCCACACAAAGAATAAGTTGCAATAATAGTTAAGTATATCTGCTCTTTTAGAGTTATCTTTAGTTTTTTTCTTTAAGGGAAAATTAGTTGGGATGAATTTAATCTGTGATTATGAAATAGTAATACAAATGTATCTAGTTGCCGAAAACGTCTTCGTAGTAAATCTCTACATCTTTTGAAAACACTCGAGACGGATCAGCGGTAACTGATACTGTGAAGAACTGCCGCTCATAGGGATATAAAAGCGCGTTTGTTCCCTCTTCAAAAATCGAAATGGAATTGGCTTCAAGTATGCTTCCAGTCTCATCCTTGAGAACAATAACTACATATACTGCCTGCACCGGACTATCGCTGTTGTTAATAACTGCCCCGTTAAACTCGAATAAACCATCACTGTTAACGCTTTCCAGTATCGGGCCATCGAGCGCTACAACTCCTCCGTCATCGGGAGAATCGCATCCCCATGCGAAGAGCAATACGGTAAAAAATATTAAAAGGTACTTCTTCATCCTTTCCTCTTATCTGCCAAATCAGATATTGAGATTACATTCTTATCTTCTTCCTGGGCCCTTCGTTTGTCATCATCAGGTTCAAACTCTGACTGATGATCCTCTATAATATCGCCCAGAACTTTGTGCATAATTTTTAGAGCCCCAATTGAGTGCTCTTTGAGATATCCTTTTTCAAACACAACCTCTCTTTTTCTTCTCATTAGAAGATAGAAGATAAAGGCCTGGTTATTTAAAACGATAAGCATTGCCGCATAAAGCAGGTAATTGTCGGCAAACACCTGTTTAAGAATCGCCCTTGTGTCTGAATCAATCTTAACAATTCCCAAATGCGCGCTTTGGTCAGTTCCGGAGAATGGAACAAGAACTGATAATATTCCATTAGAATCTGTAACTGAGTACCCATCTTCAATATTATACTCTCCAGGTATCAGCCCTTCGTTGTTAAATACAACGCTGAAGAACTTAGGTGAGATCTCAAATGTGTTGAAGAGTTTTTTTCTGCCTAATCGTTTGTCCAAAAACATATAAAAGTCTCCGCTGGTAGGCTCGATGCCTTCTTCTGTATAGAAATCTATCGCAAGATCTCCGATAGTCTCTGATATAGCTCTTGTCTTAGAGACAAACTCCGTCTTGGCTCTGTTGAACTGAAACAAAAACACCAGTCCAATGAGAGCTAGAATACAGATCTCTATTCCAATAGCTTTTAAAATGAAGGACAAATTATTCGTTAAGCGCATTTTTTCATGAACTCTTCGAGTATCTCCTGAACCCCTTGGTCTTTTGTATGTCTTAGTAACATAAATATCATTCCGCCAAAGTCACGTCTCATATCACTATCGAGACTTCTGTAAAGATTAATCAGTGCCTTCTCAGAATCTGTGAGGACCTCAAAACTATCCTGCTCAATGTCCTCTTTCTCCATGAACCTTTTGAGCCTTTCTTTCTTGGCAACATTCCAGAGCTCCTCAATCTCTATCTCTAGAATTACGGCCATCTGACTGCATCTATCCAAACACGGAGCATCTACTTTTCCCGTCTCTAGCTGATGTACGAATACACTTGATACTTCTAGACTGCGAGCAAGCTCTTCTTGGGTAATATTCCTCTGCTTGCGTTTACTCTTTAAATAATCACCGAACCTCATATATTAATACCTCCAGCGTTATAAATTCTCCATCCCCAATGTATAAAATTATTCCCTATAATTCTACATTATAAATCTGCATAATGGCAAACATATTTTTGAGAAAATTTATAATAATTACGATAATTAATAGATAATCATTACGAAATCACTAGATATTTGTTTTATTATGTTAATCCTTGAATTGTAGACAGGAAAAAATTCTGATAAGAACTTATGCCCGGAGACAGAATCGAACTGCCGACACGAGGATTTTCAATCCTCTGCTCTACCGACTGAGCTATCCGGGCATACTGAAGTTTTTATTGAAATTAATGCTCGGTTATTTATTTAGGATTTATTAAAAAGCAAAATTATTCTACCTAAATTCAAATTATACGCAAGCACCGATATACAGATATCTGAGTAAATTCCTAACTAAAGGTTTATATATTTTTTCCCCAGGCGATCCAAGTAATCCATTTTTCATTTTAGTATCTCGCTAAACACCTTTGTGTTTGTACACCCGCATATATTTGATCCAAGATATGAACCTTATTGCTTTGAGATGTTACCCACTTTTTAAAATCTATTTAAAGGAGATGTAGCATGAGCATTCAATACATTCTGAGGTCACTTGTCATAATTTTATTTCTGGTTTTTTCCGTTTCACAGTCTGGTAATTCACAAGATTTTCAATGTATATATACACAGATTACAGACACAATAGACGCTGATACAAGGACTGTCAGCACAAATTCAGATGGATCACTTTTGGTCTTTGTATCAGATCAGGATTTTGCAGGCATGAATGTAGATGGAAATCTTGAGATTTTTCTATATGATGTGTTTTCAGAAACATTTACACAAATAACTGATACAACAGGAAATTTAAACATTAGTCCTACAATGAGTGGCGATGGATCGTTGGTTGTTTTCAGATCTACTCATGATTTGACCGGTTTTAATCCTGATGGTAATTCTGAGTTGTTCTTGCTAAAAACCGATACACTCACACTATCCCAGATTACCGATACCACAGGCGGCGGGTCGATAGCGAACGAAAATCCAAATATTAATTCCGACGGAACTCACATTGCGTTTCAATCCAATAGGGATTTCACAGGCATGAATGCAGATGGAAATAAGGAGATATTTCTTCTCGATATAGTCGGATTAGTCTTTACTCAAATTACAGACACAACTGTTATTGACCACAACGACATGCCAGCAATTAGTTTTGACGGGTCTCAAGTATCTTTCCAATCTGAAGGAGATCTTACAGGTGATAATGCTGATCTAAGCGAGGAATTATTTCTTTATGATGCAGTTACCGACACTATAACTCAGGTAACTAAAAGTACTGACAGCACATTTCAAAGTAACAGATTCTCTTCATTTAGTCCTGATGGAACACTCATTGCCTTTATGTCTAATCTGGACTTAACAGGTGAGAATCCAGCTGGTAATGAAATATTTCTCTACGACATAGTTACAGATGAGATCACGCAGATAACTATATCAATCTTCCCTGACGGAATTCCAAAATTCAGCCCTGACGGCAACTCTATTATTTTTTCAAGCGAAAATGACATTACTGGTGGCAATCCTGATTTTAATGCTGAAGTTTTTCTATACGATTTAATTGAAGATAGGTTTCTTCAGTATACAGATAGTACAGGAGGAGGACTGGGCATTTCAGCATCTTTCAATTCAGACCTTACTTTCATAGCCTCAAGGTCCGCAATGAATGTAACTGGAGAGAATGCTGATGAAAGCGTTGAGATCTTTATAGCAGATTGCATCGCTATAGTTCAAAACAGCGGTTCTGGCAGTGAAGGCGGCGGATGCTCTTTGGCGCCTTCTTCCAGAGATAATATTGCTGATCTGTCACTATTGATGCTTATACCGGCTTTAATAGTAATTAGAAGATTCATATTCTAATACTAATCTAAATATATCTAAGATAGTTCTTAACAAAATCCTTTCTAAAAAGTCCCTTGTTCTAAATGGATCAGGGGACTTTTTTTATTTGTAGTGCTGAATTGAATCATACCTGTCGATAAACTATAGGAGCCTAGAACGAACGTTTGAACCTTGTTGTTCTGAGATGTTACCCACTATTTAAGATCAATTAAGTAAGGAGGCTTTATGATGAGTAATCAAAGTAATTTTTATCATCTAGGAATAATGCTAGCAAAAGGCAAAGCGTGTGTTCTTCCACTAATACTTATAGCAGTTTTTATTTCTTTACCAATATTCATGTCATCTTGTGTATTAGATAGAGAGGGCCAATTACAGTCCTATGACTGGTTGGTATCCGATAGCGGCCGAGGGCAGTGGCAAAAAGTCGCTCAAGACGGATCATCCCCTTTAGACTTGGTCATTGGAGATTGCTGTCATACGGTAAGATCAAATGCATGTGCCAAGCAAGAAACATCGCTGCAGCATTTAGGATATTTTGATCATGCAGTCTCGAACTATGGCCATGGTTCGACCGATGTATTCAGGAGCACAAATGGCAAGTGGGAATTTAGATCAATTACAAAAAACGGTCCTAATAACTGGCAGGCTAGCGGATACAATTTCTTAAATAGTTCTAACGTATCTTCTATTGACCTGCGCCTTGTAGACTTTGACGGCGACTGCAGAACGGATGTGTTTGCTACATGGGGCGGTAAGTGGAGAGTGTCAGAAGACGGCACTGGGCCTTGGAAGGTAGTGAACTCTTCTAATGTGAAGGTTAAAGATCTTCGTTTTGGAGATTTTAATAACGATGGCGAGACCGACGTTTTTGGCTCTTGGGGTGGTAAATGGTGGGTCTCCTATAGCGGTGAGACAGCATGGGATGATATAAACAGTTCAAATGTTAAAGTTTCCGAGCTTATTATCGCGGATTTCAAGGGCGATGGTAGAGCGGATGTCTTTGCTACCTGGGACGGAAAGTGGTGGGTTTCCGAAAACGGCAACCAAGCTTGGAAGCAAATTAATACCTCTAACATAAAAGTGCCGGATCTTCGGATCGGTGATTTCAATGGGGACGGCAGAGCAGATGTATTTAGCACCTGGGGTGGACAGTGGCATGTCTCATGGGCCGCAGAGTCGGCCTGGAACCCTATTAACACTTCCAGCAAGCAGGTTCACGAGCTTCGCTTTGGAGATTTTGACGGCGATGGCAGAACAGACGTTTTTACAATTGTACAAACCCCATGATATCAGAATCTTAAACATATAGATTAAAAACAAATAAAGGGAGCACCAGGATAATATCCTAAACTGCTCCCTTTTTCTTTATCAAGATGGCTTTGTTAAAAAAGACAAAAGGGAGAACAGCCTTAGCCCTAAGGACCGTCCTCCCCCCGCCCACACAAAGGAGATATGGAGAGATAAGGACCCTAATCGTTAAATTAGGGTCTTTGTGTTTTTTATACTCTTATTTTTATAAATCAATCCAATACAGCAGCTGTCCCATAACGCCGTACTGGTCTTTCTCTAATCCACCGTCTTCAGTTACAAAGAATCTCTCATCAGAGTGATCCCATCTGAATTCCGCTCTGGCTTCAAAGTTGTCAACAAATCTGTTGCCAGCAATTAAGCCTTTAAACGGTTTAACGGAGATTGTTGGTGTAAACTCGTATACGCTCTGGGCTGTACCGGTTCTGAAGCCGTCTTCATCATCAAAGTACTCACCTCTTAGCGCTAGTGTGATAGCTGGGTGAACATCTGCAACGATGTAACCAGCGATACCCCACCATGATACGGTGTCTTCACTGCCAAGCTCATTAAAGACAACATCCTGCTGCCATCCAAAGTCAGCATCAACAATGAAAGTTAGCCAATCCATGAACGTAACGGTACCAACGGCTGTAATAAGCTCACGCCATCCGTTAGTTTCGTCAAATCCAATTTCGCCTGGCTCTCTGCCGAAGTAACCTGTAACACCGATCCAAAGATCTGTGATTGCTCCGCCGGAGTGGCTAAAGGCTATCTGAGACTCAATTGTTACGTTGTCATTTAAGTCTTTAACCTGGTCCCAACCGTTGTTAAGACCTGCGGTTATTGTAAGTGGTCCTGCTGTGTAGTCAGCTCTTATACCAGTGTGTGTAAATGGTATAGCGAATCCGAATAGGATAGAACGTGTAATGTTTGGATTGTCCTTAGCTTCGATAACCTCATAACCAGCTAGTGTTACAAATTTACCAGCGTAGAAGTTAATTCCGTTTCCTACAGGTGCCAAGAACTGCAGGTATGCCTGATAAGGATCTACAACATCACTGCTAAGTCCGTTTGAAGCAAGCAGTGGTGCCTGTTCTCCAAATAGAATGTCAGCTCTAAATCCTATAAGATCCATAACGCTGCCTTCAAGAGTCGGAGTCTTGGATACCGACAAAGTAAAGGCGTTGATAGCGAACTGCTCGTTGTCAGGATATAGTGGTCTTAACTGTAGATCATTTGTTGAACCACGATCAAATACATACTGGTATGTTGTATCTACATAAAAACCAATATCGATCGCATCAAAAAAGCTCATAAAACCATCTAACTTGAGCTCTGTATCCTCCTGCTTGGTCTCAATCTCTTCAACTTTGACCTGAGTTGCTGCCTTTTCGGCTTCCATCTGCTCAATTTTCTGCATAAGCATTTCGTTCTGCCTACGGTTCTCCTCAATCATCTGCTTGAGTTCTTGAGTAGTCTGAGCATCGGCTGTAAAAGCGCCAAATGGCAGTACAAGTGTTAACACTAAAAATAAAATCGTTAACCTTTTCATATCTGACTTATCCTCCTTTGAATTGGATTTAAATTCTTTTTTTAGCTGCTCCCCGTTTCCACGAAGAGCAGCTAACCTTGAGTCCTTTTTAATTATCTTATTGATCCTCTGAAGGCATGGTCATTGTTGAACCGCCAGCTTCAGCAATCTGCTGGAAGTCCGGATATGCCATCATACCGTGCTCACCAAGATCAAGTCCCATGAGCTCTTCCTCTTCGGAAACTCTAAGTCCCATGATCACTTTGATTAGTAAGAACAGGATCAATGCACATATAACTGTGAATACTCCGTATGCAACTACACCGATTAGCTGAGTGATAAAGCTAAAGTCGGCTGAGAAAATACCCACTGCGAGTGTGCCCCAGATACCGCATGAGAGGTGAACTGAAATAGCACCAACCGGGTCATCAACTTTTGCGTATTTGTCAAAGAAAAGAACGGACGCAACTACTATAAGACCGGCGATAAAGCCTACGATAACTGAATAAAACGGGCTTATAACATCCGCTCCTGCTGTGATACCTACAAGACCGGCTAATGATCCGTTAAGAATCATTGAGAGATCCGGCTTTTTGAACACTATCCAAGATAGGAACATCGCGCCCATAACCCCGGCTGCAGCTGCAAGAGAGGTTGTGACAAATACTAATGACACAAGCTCTGGGTCTGCTGATAGAACTGAGCCGCCGTTAAATCCGTACCATCCAAACCATAGTAAGAACACACCTATGGCTGCAAGCGGAAGGCTATGACCTGGAATTGGTTTTAAGCCTGATTTTGTATACTTGCCAAGACGTGGGCCGAGTATTATGGCTCCAATTAGTGCACCCCATCCTCCAACGCTGTGCACTAGTGTTGAGCCTGCAAAATCGTAAAAGCCCATTGCATCAAGCCATCCTCCACCCCACTTCCAAGAACCAGCAATTGGGTAAACTATTGCAACGAATATTATTGAGAAAATCAAGAAACTGCTAAGTTTTATTCTTTCTGCTACTGCTCCAGAAACAATTGTTGCCGCTGTAGCAGCAAACATTGCCTGGAATATGAAATCAGTCCAATATGTATATCCGCCATCAGCGTATTCGATAAGTCCGGCTGCGCCTTCTGGGGCTGCAATGCCGAATCCTGCAAAACCGAAATACTGGCCGATTGAAAAATCGCCCGGATACATAAGATTAAAACCAACAATCGCATATGTGAGAATACCTATTGAAATGATCGAAACATTTTTAAATAAAATATTGGTTGTATTTTTTGCTCTAGTAAGTCCGGATTCTAATGATGCGAATCCAAGGTGCATAATAAATACTAAAAAGGTAGCAACAAGCATCCATACGTTATTTGCTGTAAATACAGCATCGGCTGCTGTCGGACCTGCATCTTCTTGAGCAAAAGCCGAGTATGCTCCGATAACAAGCAAACTCAGCAGTGTAAAAGTAGTGGCCTTGGTAGGCTTCACTATAAATCTGCTTAAAAAATCTTTCATCTCTGCACTCCTCCTTTGGCAAGGTCTAAAAATTGATTTTTCCAAGCATTAAATTGCAAAAGATATGCCAAGAGTGAGTAAGAAGATAGAAATATTCGTAATATGCTGCAATGAAAGAATAATTGTTAAGAGTGAATAAAGGGTGGTAATAATAGGTTGGAAGTTAGAATCAAAAAAGGTGCTTAGCAATTAAGCACCTTAGTTCGATTTTCATGCATGATTTTGTGCAAAAGTTTTATATGAAATTAAGTTCTACGCTACTCAATATCTAGCACTTTTCCTTTAGTTTCTGGTAGTGTCATAACTACTACTGCAGCAGCAATGGCAAATATAGAGACAGTGGCCAGACCAGTAGCAAAACCATGAATGCTTACAATATAGCCAATCATAGGGGGCGCTACAGCAGAAACGCCGCGTCCTACGTTATAGCAAAAGCCTTGAGCAGTTCCTCTTGCTCTGGTAGGGAAAATTTCTGAGAAGATTGCTCCAAAACCTGAGTAAAACCCGGTTCCGAAGAACCCAATAAAAGGACCTAGAATAAGGACTTCTTTTAATGTAGTGGCATGTCCGAAAAACCAGACTAAAACGGCCATGATTAGAAGATAGGCTACAAAAACAGGCCTTCTTCCTATCCTATCGCTTATAAAACCAAATGTATTACAGCCAATAAAAGCACCTATATTAATTGGAATAATCCATATAAAACCTTTTGTATCGAGCCCAACTCCCTTATCGCTTGCGAGGAACTGCGGAAGCCAGAAGTATAGCCCCCAATACGCGATCATACATAAGCTAGTAAGTAAAGTGGCTGTAATTGTATATCTTAATAAATCAGGCTCAAAAATTTGCTTTAGAGTAAAAGCCTGACCTTTTTCACTTAATTTGCCCTCGTCCCTCTTCGCCTTAGTCTCCTTCCATACCTCTGGCTCATCTAAATGACGCCTAATATAGAAGACCAAAAATGCAGGCAACACCCCTATTAGGAACAGGATCCTCCATCCCAAATCAAGTCCGTCCATTTGATAACCAATTAGAGGAATAGTATATATAACGCCTTCTTTTAAATTTGGGATGATAAGCGTGGCTAAAATGGCTGCAAGGATATAACCTATGCCCCAACCACTTTGCACCATGCCGATAACTTTGCCCCTGTGCTCTTTTGGCCATTTCTCTGCCACAAGCACCTCTCCAGATGCCCATTCTCCTCCCATGCCCAGTCCTAAGAACAAACGGCAAACTAGTAAGAATGAGACGGTCGGCGCAAAAGCGCTAATTCCTGTAAATAGAGAGTAAAGTAAAATACTGTAAGTAAGGGCTCTTACCCTTCCAATATAGTCTGAGATTATTCCGAAAACTGCTCCGCCAAAAGCTGAGGAAAATAGAGTGACTGAGAACAGCGCCCCAACCCAGGCTTCAGAAAGATTAAATACCTTGCCGATTGAACCCACTGCAAATGCAAAAAGCAAAAGGTCCATGGCATCCAGGGTCCATCCCAAAAATGCCGCATAAAAAGCTTTCCACTGATCGGAACTAATATCATTCATCCATCCGAACAGTCCTTTACTTGAAGAGCCGTTACTCATATCCTATCCTCCGAGTAGTTATCCTTAGTGTTCCCATGGTACTAAATTCCTAAGCCCCTGTCAATCCCATAAAAGTGAAATAAACCCTTTATAATAAGGAAAATTTTACTGCATAGTCCGTCATTTTTCACTGTTTAATTTTTCTTGACTTAGCTCCGCTTCGGGTTAAATTGTAAAAGCAATGAGCACAAAGCAGCTATATATAGAAACATACGGCTGTCAGATGAATGAGTATGACACTGACAGGATCAAAAACGCTCTTGACGCTGAGCCGACTGATGATCCGAAAAAAGCAGATATTATTATTGTAAATACCTGTGCTATAAGAGAAAAGGCCGATCAAAAAGCGTTTAGCAGCCTTGGCAAATATAAGAAGTTAAAAGCCAATGACCCTAACAAAATAGTAGGAATATCAGGGTGCGTGGCACAGCTCTATGGTGACAAGCTTCTTAAGAAAATGCCTCATATAGATTTTGTGCTCGGACCAAGGGCAATTCCTAAACTACCTGAGATCATTTCAAATATAGAGAGAGAAAAACAAAAGACAGTTGAGACTTCCTATGACATTCAAGAGCTCTTTGAAATTGAGCCCTATCATCAAAAAGGAAAAGTCACTGCATTCGTGTCAGTTCAACAGGGATGCAACAAGAGATGCACATACTGTATTGTGCCAAGAGTAAGAGGTGATGAAGTTAACAGACCCCTTAATGATATACTCAGGGAAACCCAGAACTTAGTTGACAAGGGAGTTAGAGAAATAACCTTCATAGGCCAGACAGTTAACTCCTGGAAACAAAACGGCTATAAATTTGGTGATTTATTAAGGGCGGCAGGCGATATTGAGGATCTAGACAGAATACGTTTTACAACATCTTATCCTAGAGATATCACAAGGAAAATGATTGATGCTATGACTGATGTGCCCCAGGTATGTAATCACCTACATCTTCCTGTACAGTCTGGATCAAATAAAGTACTGAGCGAGATGAAAAGAACATACACAAGAGAATGGTATATCGACTCTATTCATAGACTAAAGGACTCACTTCCTGGTATTGCAATATCAACAGACATAATCATTGGATTTCCTGGAGAAACGGATAAAGATTTTGAAGAAACCATGTCACTGATGAGAGAAATAGAATTTGAAAGCTCCTACTCTTTTAAATTCTCGCCGCGGCCCGGAACAGTGGCCGCAGATTTTTCGGAGGACACATATGTTGATCCTGACCTTGCGAGCGAAAGACTTACCGAGCTTCAGTCATATCAGAAAGAAATTACGTCCACAAAAAATAAATCTCGTGTAGGCTTAATAGAGAAC